>NZ_JBHVWS010000045.1:0-83081 GCF_042882185.1 Streptomyces sp. NPDC058239 | reverse complement strand
CGCCCCTTGCGTTCACGTACCGCTACGCGGACTTCTCGTGCCGCCCGTCGTCGCCCTTCCCGATCGTCCGCGGCTCGCGCGGGACCAGGGTCGGGTTCACGTTGTTGCGGACGACGTCCGCCGTGATGACGACGCGGGCGACGTCCTTGCGCGACGGCACCTCGTACATCACGGACTGGAGGACCTCTTCCATGATGGCTCGCAGGCCACGCGCGCCGGTGCCGCGCAGGATCGCCTGGTCGGCGATGGCCTCCAGGGCCGGGCGGTCGAAGTCCAGCTCGACACCGTCGAGTTCGAACAGTCGTTGATACTGCTTCACCAGCGCGTTGCGCGGCTCGACGAGGATCTGCAGCAGCGCCTCACGGTCCAGGTTGTGGACCGAGGTGAGGACAGGAAGACGGCCGATGAACTCCGGGATCATCCCGAACTTCACCAGGTCCTCCGGCATGACCTCCTGGAACTGGTCGCTCGCCTCGATCTCCCGCTTGGAGCGGATCGTCGCGCCGAAGCCGATGCCCTTGGCGCCCGCCCGCGACTCGATGATCCTCTCCAGACCGGAGAAGGCACCGCCCACGATGAACAGCACGTTCGTCGTGTCGATCTGGATGAACTCCTGGTGCGGGTGCTTCCGGCCGCCCTGCGGCGGTACGGAGGCGGTGGTGCCCTCCAGGATCTTCAACAGGGCCTGCTGGACGCCCTCGCCGGAGACATCGCGGGTGATCGACGGGTTCTCGCTCTTGCGGGCGACCTTGTCGATCTCGTCGATGTAGATGATCCCGGTCTCGGCCTTCTTGACGTCGTAGTCCGCGGCCTGGATCAGCTTCAGCAGGATGTTCTCGACGTCCTCGCCGACATAGCCGGCCTCCGTCAGCGCCGTCGCGTCGGCGATGGCGAACGGGACGTTGAGCATACGGGCCAGGGTCTGCGCGAGAAGCGTCTTGCCGGAGCCCGTGGGGCCCAGCAGCAGGATGTTGGACTTGGCCAGCTCGATGGCGTCGTCCCGACCCTGCGCGCCGCCGTTCTCGCCCGCCTGGACCCGCTTGTAGTGGTTGTACACAGCGACCGAGAGGGCCTTCTTCGCGGGCTCCTGCCCGACGACGTACCCCTCGAGGAACTCGTAGATCTCGCGCGGCTTGGGGAGTTCCTCCCACCGCACCTCGGAGGTCTCCGCGAGCTCCTCCTCGATGATCTCGTTGCAGAGATCGATGCACTCGTCGCAGATGTACACACCGGGTCCCGCGATGAGCTTCTTCACCTGCTTCTGGCTCTTTCCGCAGAACGAGCACTTGAGCAGGTCGCCGCCATCACCGATGCGTGCCACGAGGTGCTTCCCCTTCGCCTGGGAGCAGCCTGGTTCAGCGGCTCCTGGTGCCTCTATCCGACGGTACCTTGCCTTGCCCCCTGTTCGGGCCCCCCTTGGCACGGTTCACACGGCCGAGACCGTGTGAACCTGCCGTGCCAAGGGGTGAAGGCCGAGGTCAGGCGAGCGCTCCGGCCGCGGTCTTGCGCGTCGACACGATCTGGTCGACGAGACCGTAGGCGAGAGCTTCCTCGGCGGTCAGGATCTTGTCGCGCTCGATGTCGTCGCGGATCTTGTCGATCGGCGTGGTGGAGTGCTTGGCCAGCATCTCCTCCAGCTGGGTGCGCATCCGCAGGATCTCGTTGGCCGCGATCTCCAGGTCGGAGAGCTGCTCACGGCCGGTCTGCGAGGACGGCTGGTGGATCAGTACACGGGCGTTGGGCAGCGCCATCCGCTTGCCGGGCGTACCCGCGGCGAGCAGCACGGCCGCGGCGGAGGCCGCCTGGCCCATGCAGACCGTCTGGATGTCCGGCTTCACGAACTGCATCGTGTCGTAGATCGCGGTGAGCGCGGTGAACGAGCCGCCGGGGCTGTTGATGTAGATCGAGATGTCCCGGTCGGGGTCCATCGACTCCAGGCACAGCAGCTGCGCCATGACGTCGTTGGCGGAGGCGTCGTCGATCTGCACGCCGAGGAAGATCACGCGCTCCTCGAAGAGCTTCGCGTACGGGTCGTACTCACGCACGCCCTGCGAGGTGCGCTCCACGAAGCGCGGCACGATGTAGCGGTTGTCCACCTGCGGGCCGGTGTAGAGGCCGCTCGCGGAGGCGCCGGGGAAGTTGTTCATGTGGGTGTTCACCATCCTGGTGGCGTTCTGTGGCTGGGTGTCTCGGCGTACGAGAGGTGCGCGGGGCGGTGGAGCCGGATCCGGTGGGTACCGGATCAGGCGCCGGTGCCGCCGCCGCCCGGAACGCCCGATGCGATCGTGATGATCTCGTCGATGAGGCCGTACTCCTTGGCCTCCTCCGCGGTGTACCAGCGGTCGCGGTCGCCGTCGCGGATGATCGTCTCGACCGTCTGGCCGGAGTGGCGGGCGGTGATCTCCGCCATCCGCTGCTTGGTGCGCAGCAGGTACTGGGCCTGGATCTTGATGTCCGAGGCGGTACCGCCGATGCCGGCCGAACCCTGGTGCATGAGGATGTCGGTGTTCGGGAGCGCGAAGCGCTTGCCCGCGGTGCCGCCGGTGAGCAGGAACTGGCCCATCGAGGCCGCCATGCCCATACCGATGGTGACCACGTCGTTCGGGATGTACTGCATGGTGTCGTAGACCGCCATGCCGGCCGTCACCGAACCGCCGGGGCTGTTGATGTAGAGGTAGATGTCCTTGTCCGGCTCGGCGGCAAGGAGAAGCAGCTGCGCCGTGATCTTGTTGGCGATCTCATCGTCCACCTGCTGACCGAGGAAGATGATGCGTTCGCCGAGCAGTCGGCTGTAGACCTGGTCACCGAGGCCTCCACCGAGGGACGGCTCTCCGGCGGCGTAGGGCATCAGATTCGTCACGTATCCACCTGCTCGTCTCTGACGGCTCCGGCCGTCTCAGCGTCTTCGTACCGGGTGGGCGGGGACTCCCCTGCCCTTCCTATTCATGGACCCTAACGCGCAGGTAGGACAACGCCATCCCGCTTCCGCAACTGTTCGCTGGGAGCGCAAGCTCCGCAGTCCGCACAAGGGTTGTGGGGCACCCGTACGCCATACGACGACGGGCCCCGGACGCACAGCGTCCGGAGCCCGTCGTACGGGTTCAGCGCGAGGCTCAGGCCTCGTTCTTCTCCTCGGTGGCCTCGGCAACGGCCTCGGCGGCACCATCGGCGGCCTCGACCGTCTCGATGGCCTCCTCCTCGTCGTCCTCCAGCTCGACGACCTCACCGTTGGTGTCGACGACCTTGGCGGCCTCGACGACCACGGCCAGCGCCTTGCCGCGGGCGACCTCGCCGACGAGCATCGGCACCTGGCCGCCCTCGACGACGGCCTGGGCGAACTGGTCGGGGCTCATACCGGAGGAAGCAGCGCGCCGCATGAGGTGCTCGGTGAGCTCCTCCTGGTTGACGTTCAGCTTCTCCTTGTTGACGATCTCGTCCAGGATGAACTGGGTCTTGATGCCCTTGATCGCCTGCTCGGAGGTCTCGGCCTCGAACTCCTCGACCGTCTTGCCCTGGATCTCCAGGTACTTGTCGAGGGTCAGACCCATCTGACCGAGCTGGTGGTGCTCGAGGTTGTGCTTGCGGGTCTGGACCTCGTCCGCGAGCAGCTTCTCCGGGATCGGGACCTCGGCCAGCTTCAGCAGCTCGTCGAGGACGCGCTCCTGGGCCTGGGTGGCCTGGTCGAACTGCTTGGTGTTCTCGAGACGCTTGCGGCTGTCCGCCTTCATCTCGTCGAGGGTGTCGAACTCACTCGCCATCTGGGCGAACTCGTCGTCCAGCTCGGGGAGCTCACGGGCGGCGACGGCGGTGACCTTGACGGTGACCTCGGCCTCCTTGCCCTCGGCCGAGCCGCCCTTCAGCTCGGAGGTGAAGGTGGCCTCGCCACCCGCCTCCAGGCCGGTGACGGCGGCGTCGATGCCGTCGAGGAGCTCGCCGGAACCGATGGTGTACGAGACACCCTCGGCCACGCCGTCCTCCAGGACCTCGTCGTCGACCTTGGCCTGCAGGTCGATCGTCACGACGTCACCCTCGGCGGCGGCGCGCTCGACCGGGTTGGTGGAGGCGAAGCGCTCGCGGAGCTGCTCCACGGCCTTCTCGACGTCCTCGTCGCTGACCTCGAGGGCGTCGACGGTGACCTCGATGCCGGAGTAGTCCGGAATCTCGATCTCGGGGCGTACGTCAACCTCGGCGGTGAAGGCCAGCAGCTCGCCGTCCTTCAGCTCGGTGATGTCGACCTCGGGCTGACCGAGGACGTTGAGCTCACCCTCGTTGACAGCCTCGGTGTAGAACTTCGGGAGGGCGTCGTTGACGGCCTCCTCCAGCACCGCACCACGGCCGAACCGCTGGTCGATGACCCGGGCGGGGATCTTGCCCTTGCGGAAGCCCTTCACCGTGACCTGCTGGTTGATCTTCTTGTACGCCGCGTCGAGGCTGTCCTTGAGCTCCTCGAAGGGCACCTCGACAGTGAGCCGAACCCGGGTCGGGTTCAGGGTCTCCACGGCGCTCTTCACGGTTCGGTCTCCTTGTGGCTGACTTCTTGGGGTTCTGCTCCGCCGCACGGGTGGCGGCTTCGCGGACCGAGCCCGGTACATCAGACACACGGGCACGCATTTTGCATAGTAACGGCAAGGAGACGGACTCCCACAATGCGATCTTGCCGATGGTCGGGGTGGCCGGATTCGAACCGACGACCTTCCGCTCCCAAAGCGGACGCGCTACCAAGCTGCGCCACACCCCGTCGGTGCGACACGTAGGGTACATGCAGACAGGCGGTGCATCAGCCGCTTTGCGCGGGCGACACCGGATGACCGCAATCGGGTGTGCGGGCAGCGCCCACGACCCGCTAGGATGCTTCTCGTTGCCGCCGGTCCCCGGACCTGCGGTGCGGTGCTTGCGGGCGTAGCTCAATGGTAGAGCCCTAGTCTTCCAAACTAGCTACGCGGGTTCGATTCCCGTCGCCCGCTCCACATTTGGGCCCGGTCCGACGAATTCCTCGTCGGACCGGGCCCTTTGCGTTCCGGCCGCGTTCCGCCCGTGTCCTGCCGGGCCTCTCGCGCCGGAGCGCGGGCGCCGGCGCGGCCGGATCAGAAGCTGATCTGGTTGATGGTCTCCGCTATCGAGTTCATGAACCTGTTTATCGACGGAGCCATGCCGGTCGATGCCAGGAAGAAGCCGAAGAGCACCGCGACGATCGCGGGTCCGGCCTTGATGGAGCCGCCTCGGATCAGGACCACCAGGATGATCGCCAACAGAAGCACCACAGACAGTGAAATGGCCACGACTGATCACACCCTTGGTCGGTCCGCCTTGCCGGCCCGGAGGTGTGCGGCCGAGCACTCCTCCGTTCCGTCCATCGTGCCACCAACTCCCCTGTGGTCGCTGCCAGGTGACGGATCGAACGGACGGGATCGCGCCATCCTTGCGCCCCGCGTGCGCCCGGGGGCGCACGGCCGCACAAGGGGTGGCACAGGGCCCCGCCAAGGCTCCCCACACCTGTGAGTGAACTGTGAATCAAATAATCACAACGACCTGCGACTGTGACGGTTTCCATATCCACACACTTTATTCACACGCAATTCCAAGGCTCTAGTGCGACGAAATTCACCTCCCCCCACCGCCTGACGATATGCCCCATTTAAGGGGGATGAAGCAGGGCATAGTGGGCGGTTTTTGGCGGTTTCGCTTTTGATTGGACGCGGACATGCAATATCCGTGGGTGGTTTTACGAATTGCAATCGTGGCGTCTAAGGTGCTTTAGATGTTCCACGCTCCGAACGTATTTCAGAGGGCCCCGCTCCCATCGGCGACCCGGGAGTCGGAGCCCAGACACCAAGGGACGATGACTGCCACTGCGGCACCCCCCGCACCGGTGGCGAACAAGCCTCCGGCCGCTGCGCCGGCGAAGAAGCGTGACGCCTACTTCGACAACGTCAAATATCTGGCCATCGTGCTCGTCGCGGTGGCGCACTCGTGGGAACCGGTGATGGACGGCAGCCGGACCGTCCGTGCGCTGTACATGGTGGCGTACACCTTTCACATGCCGGCGTTCATCATCGTCTCCGGCTATTTCTCCCGCTCGTTCGACATGTCCGCCGCCAAGGTAAAACGCCTGGTCACCGGCGTTGCCGTGCCCTATGTGGTGTTCGAGACGGCGTATTCGCTGTTCAAGCGGTACGCGGACAACTCGCCCGATCATCCGATCAGCCTGATCGACCCCTGGTATCTCACCTGGTTCCTGATCGCGCTGTTCATCTGGCGGATCACCACACCGCTGTGGCAGGCGCTGCGCCATCCACTGCCCGTGGCGCTCGTCATCGCCGTGCTCGCCTCTTTCTCCCCGACGATCGGCGACGATCTCGATCTCCAGCGTGTGCTGCAGTTCCTGCCGTTCTTCGTACTGGGACTCCAGCTGAAGCCCGAGCATTTCCAACTGGTCCGCCGGCGTGAGGTGCGGATGCTCGCGCTCCCGCTGTTCGCCGGGGCCCTGCTTTTCGCGTACTGGGCGGCGCCGCGGATGCAGCTGGGCTGGTTCTACCGCAGCAACAGCGCGCCCGAGATGGGCGCCCCGTGGTGGTCCGGTGCCGTGATGACACTGGCGATGTTCGGCTGCGCGCTGCTGCTCACGATCGGGTTCCTGTCCTGGGTGCCGCGTCGCCACATGTGGTTCACCGTGCTCGGCGGCGGAACGATCTGCGGCTATCTGCTGCACGGATTCCTGATCAAGGGCGCCGGATACGCAGGCGTGTTCGACGCCTACGAATGGCTCTCGGCACCCGGCGGCCTGGTCCTCGTCTCACTGGTCGCGGCCGGTGCGGTGACGCTGATGTGTACGCCGCCGGTGCGGCGGGTGCTGCGCCCGGTGACCGAACCGGACATGAACTGGGCGTTCCGGCGCGCCGCGTCCAGACTCTGATCCGAGTGGATCAGCCCTTCGCCGTGTTGGCTTGAACCGATTGCTCGACGGGCGATTCACCTGGGGTGAGCCCGAGCAGCCCCCGTACCTGCGCATACTTCTCGGACAGTCGGGCACGGGTCGCCGGTTCCAGCACGGCGATGCGGGCCGGGTCGGCATTGTGTGCCAGGTCGGACTCCTTGATCAGCAGGGCGCCCGGGGTGTCGAGGATGCGCCGGGTGTACGGACCGAGGTCCTCGCCGTCACGTCTGGTGACGGCGAGGACCATGTCCTTGACCTCCTGAGGCAGCGCGGCGTCGGCCAGCCATTCCTCCGGCAGTGCGTCGTCCTCGACGGCGTCGTGCAGCCAGGCCGCGGCGATCTGTTCGTCGCTGCCGCCCCTGATCCGTACGCCCTCGGCAACAGCGGCGAGGTGTTCGGCGTACGGGCGTCCCGCCTTGTCCCGCTGGTGGGCGTGGGCCTTACGGGCGATCGCCTCGACTTCGGCCAGGGTCAGATGTGCGCGCGGCGTGGTCATGGCCAGACTCTACGGACGGGCGGCCGTTCTGCGCAGGGCCGCACGGGCCGGGACCGTTGCGGCGGCGAGACCGAGCCCGACGGTCGCGGCGACGAACGATCCGTACAACACCGGCGGGATGTACGGCGATTCGCCCGTGAATCCCTTCACCATCGGGACCAGTGTGGCCAGTGCGATGCCGGTGCCGAGCGCGGCGCCGGCGACCGTGACGAGCAGCGCCTCCCAGCGGATCATCCCCATGACCTGGCGGCGGGTGGAGCCGACGAGCCGCAGCATGGTCAGTTCGCGGCGCCGGTCGAGGACGGTCATCACCAGAGTGTTGACCGCGGCGACGGCAGCGAATCCGCCGAGGACCGCGGCCATGACGGTGTTGGCCCAGGCGCTGAGCTCACGGTTCTGGTCCTGTGCGGCGGCGTAGCCGGTCCGGTCGGTGACGGTGCCGAGCGCGGTGAGCTTCTGTGCGGCGGCGGGTGTGGCCCGTACCAGCAGGTCGGAGACGTACGGCGAGGTGACATGGCCCTTCAGGTCGGCGGCGGGCAGCGTGACGAGGCTGGTGCCCAGGCCGCGCCCGTAGACGGCGACGATCTTCGGTGACGCCTTGGTGCCGTCCGGGAGGCGCAGGGCCAGCCGGTCGCCGGTGCCGAGCTTCGTGGATCCGGCGAGGGTGGTGTCGATGGCGACGGTGCCGGTCCGCAGGCCGGTGAGCGATCCGGTCCGGACGTCGAGGTCCTGGACCTTGGCGAGGTCGTGGCCGGAGCCGGTGATCCCCTGGGCGGAGGTGGTCTGGAGCCGCCGGTCCCCGCCCGATCCGGTGGGCACCAGGACGGAACTGCGGAGCAGCCCGACGGCGGTCGTGACACCGGGTGTGGCGGCGGCCCGTGCGGTGGCGTCGGAGGCGAGTCCTGCCGGTGCGGAGACGATGTGGTCGGCGGTGATGGCGTCGCGCTGCTGGTGGGCGATCACCCGGTCCTCGCTCGTGTGCATGAAGACGAGCGTCGAGGAGAAGGCCATGGCGAGCACGATCGGGGTGATCGCGGAGGCCAGGCGGCGCGAGTTCGTCCGGGAGTTGGCGGCGGCCAGCGAGCCCGACGCGCCGGCGGCGCGCAGCGGGAAGCCGATGACGGCGGCGCAGATCCGGGCGATCAGCGGGCCGAGCAGGCCGACCGCGAGCATGAAGAACATGACGACGCCGAGTGCGGCGTTCGCCGCGTCCTCGCCGCTCGTGGACGCGGCGACCCCCGCGAAAGCTACGCCGCCGCCGAGGGCGGCGATGCCGAGCGGGGTGCGGATCCAGCCGAACGGGGGGCGTTCCACCGCGGACTGGGCGAGAGCCAGCCCCGGCTTGGTCTTCGACGGCCGGCGGGCGGCGAAGTATCCGGCGCTCAGCGCGGTGAGCATCGTGGCGGCCTCGGCGATGGTCAGCGGCAGCCAGGACACCCGCAGAGCGACGGCTTCGGGGATGGCTCCCCTGTCCTGGAGCTGCCCGAACCACCAGTGGGCCAGGGCGATTCCGGGCAGACAGCCGAGCGCTCCGGCGAGCGGGGCGACGAGCAGGGACTCGGTGGCGATGGTGCGGCGCAACTGGCGCGGGGTGGCACCGATGGCGCGCAGCAGGGCGAACTCACGGCTGCGCTGGCCGACGGAGAGGGCGACCGTACCGGCGGCGGTGAAGACGGCGACCATGGCGGCGACGCCGCCGAAGGAGCCGCCGAGGCCGACGAGGAGTTCCTTGGCGCCCGCGAGTTCCGCGTCCTCGACGGCGCCCCGGCCGTCACCGGTGTGGACCTGGGTCCCGGCGGTGTGACCGACGGCGTCGCGTACCTGGCCGGCGAGGGTGTCGGCGGAGGTGCCGTCGGCGGCGAGCACGGCGATGGCGTCGACCCGGCCGGGGTGGCCGGAGAGCTGTACGGCCTGCCGGTCGGCGAACCAGACGGTGGCTTCGGTCGCGGTGGTGCCCGCGACGCGGAACTCCCGTACGCCCGCCGGGGTGTCGAGGGTGGTCTTCTCACCGACCCGGGCCTCGGTGCCGGTGGGGACGACGACTTCGCCGGTCCCGGGCGCCTCGCCGGTGAGCAGTCGCACGCCGGTGAGGGCGGTGGAGCCCCAGCCGTGAGCGGTGAGGGGGGTGTTGTCCTGCTGTACGGAGTAGCTGACGTCCCCGATCGCGGCTGCCGCGCCGGGGGCCGCGGCGGCCTTGCCCACCAGGGATTCGGGGAGCCGCGCGGTGTCCGGTACGGGGGTCGCGGCGTCGTACGCGCCCTCGCCGCTGCCGACCGTCATGTGGACCCGCTGGTCGGCGGCGACCACCACGGGTGCCTTCGCGTAGCGGTCCGCGGGTACCGAGGCGCGCAGGCCGGTCTCCAGCAGGATGCCGCAGGCGGAGACGATCGCCGCGGCCAGCAGCAGCGCGACGAAGGTTCCGACGAACGACGAGGGCTTGAAGCGAACGGCCGCGCGGGCGAGGCCGTTCGGGATGTGCGGGGTGAACATCAGGCTGCTGCTCCTGCGTGGGCGGGGGCGGTCAGTGCGGTCATCCGCGCGGCGATCTGTGCGGCGCCGGCGCGCGGCAGACTGTCCGCGATCGCACCGTCGGCGAGGAAGAGCACCCGGTCGGCGTAGGCGGCGGCCGCCGGGTCGTGGGTGACCATGACGACGGTGGCGCCGAGGCTGTCCACCGCATGCCGGAGCAGGGCGAGGATCTCGGCGGCGGTGGTGGTGTCGAGGGCGCCGGTCGGTTCGTCGGCGAAGACCACGTCGGGGCGGGTGACCAGGGCGCGGGCGACGGCGACGCGCTGCTGCTGGCCGCCGGAGAGCTGGCCGGGGCGACGCGCGCCCTTGTCGCCGAGGCCGACCCGGGTGAGCATCTCGGCGGCTGCGCGGCGGCTGCGGGCGGAGCCGGTGCGCTGTCCGGCCAGGCGCATGGGCAGGACGACGTTCTGCTCGACCGTGAGGGACGGGAGCAGGTTGAAGGCCTGGAAGACGAAGCCGAGGCGGGTGCGGCGCAGCTCGGTGAGCCGGTTCTCGCTCATGCCGGTGATCTCGGTGCCGCCGAGGCGTACGGAGCCTTCGGTGGGGCGGTCGAGTCCGGCCGCGCACTGCAGGAAGGTCGACTTTCCCGAGCCGGAGGGGCCCATGACGGCGGTGAAACTGGCTCGCGGGAGGGCGAGGTCGATGCCCCTCAGGGCGTGGACGGCGGAGCCGCCGCGACCGTACTGCCTGCGGACGCCTCGCAGTTCCACGGCAAGGTCCGAGGGGCCGGGCCCCTGCTGGATGTCCGCCGTGTACTGCCTGTCCTGCGCGCCCTGCTTGGTGCGTCGCAGCCCCATGGTGTCCGCCTTCCGTTGTTCGTCGGCCGGTCGTCCGGCCGATACCTCGAACGTACGGATCACGAGAGGGTCCGGACCATGGCGGCTGCTGGCGGATCGGGGGTGGGGCAAACCCCAGGGTGCTACGGGGGTGGGGCAGACCTCAGGGGCCTGTCGGGGTGAGCGGGCCAGGTCCTGTCGGGGGTGGCCATAGTTGCAACGTCAATCATTCGGTAAACTAATTACTGACGATTCCTTGACGCTCTCTTGACCTATCGAAGGACAGGCTCATCGGACACGCAGACACTCTCATCGCCATGGGCGGCGCCTTCCTCGCCGCCGCCGTTCTCGCCCGCGTCGGCAGCCGCATCGGACTGCCGACCATCCCCTTGTTCATCCTGGCCGGAATCCTGCTCGGCCCGCACACGCCCGGCATCGTGCTCGTCGCCGACCCGCACGACCTGGAGATGCTCTCGGCACTCGGTCTGGTGCTGCTGCTCTTCTACCTCGGCCTCGAATTCCATCTCGACGACCTCAAGGCCGGCGGCCGCAAGATGGCGCTCGCCGGCGGCACCTATCTCGCCCTGAACGTCGGCGCCGGGCTCGGCTTCGGCTTCGCGCTGGGCTGGGGCACATCCGAAGCGCTGGTCCTCGCCGGTGTGCTCGGCATCTCGTCGTCGGCCATCGTCACCAAGGTCCTGGTCGACCTGGGCCGTATCGGCAATCCGGAGACCAAGCCGATCCTCGGCATCATCGTCGTCGAGGACGTGTTCCTCGCCCTCTATCTGGCCGCCCTCCAGCCGATCCTGTCGGGCGCCGACAGCCTCTCCGCCGCGGCGGTCGACGGCGGCAAGGCCTTCGGCTTCCTGCTGCTGCTCGCCCTGGCCGCTCGGTTCGGCACCAAGGTCATCGGCAAGCTGATCAACACCCGCGACGACGAACTCCTCGTCATCTCCTTCCTCGGCGCCGCGGTCTTCGTGGCGGGTGTCTCGGAGTGGTTCGGGGTCGCGGACGCGATCGGCGCCTTCATGGTCGGCCTGATGCTCGGCAGTACGTCCTCCGGCACGCGCATCCTCAAGCTGGTCCACCCGCTGCGCGACGCCTTCGGTGCGATCTTCTTCTTCGCCTTCGGCCTCTCCATCAACCCGGGCGATCTGCCGACCGTCCTGTGGCCGGTGCTGGCCGCCGTCGCGGTGACCCTCGCCATGAATGTCCTCGCCGGACTTGCCGCCGCCAAGGTGTACGCGTTCGGCCCGCAGGCCACGGCGAACATCTCCACCACGCTGGTGGCCCGCGGCGAGTTCGCCCTGATCCTCGCCACGATGGCGGCGGCCGCGGGGCTGGACGAACGGCTCTCCCCGTTCATCGCCGGATACGTACTCGTCCTCGCGGTCCTCGCACCGCTGGCCGCCGGAAGGTCGCACTGGCTGGCCCGCATCCTGCCGGGCGGGCGGGGCCGGGGTGAGGACAGTGACAGCGGCAGCGGCGCCGGGCAGGTCTCGGTCCCGGCCTGAGACGACGGCCGGCGTGTCCGGGCACGAGGGCCCGCCTCGTACCCGGACATGTCGGTGCCCACGTTCCGGTGATGGGCCAATTCCCGTTGACGTACGCCCGGTTCGGCCCTTTTGCGTACGGTTCAGGAGTTGCGCGACAACAGCAGCAGCGCCCGGTCGTCGTTGACGTCCTTGGCGCATGCCTCGATCAGATGCCAGGCCGCGCCCTCGAAACCGGTGACGACATAGCGGTCGGCCTCACCGGTCAGCCGGTCGATGCCCTCCGCGATATCGCGGTCGGACGCCTCCACCAGGCCGTCCGTGAACAGCATCAGCACGTCGCCGGGGGCCAACGAGCCCTTCACCGCGTCGAACTGTGCCCCGTCGTACACCCCGAGCAACGGGCCCTCCGCTGCCTTCTCCTCCCACTGGCCGCTGCCCGAGTGGAGCTGCAGGGCCGGCGGGTGACCCGCCGAGAGGAGTTCGTAGTCGCCCGATTCGAGGTCCAGGACCAGATGGATCGAGGTGGCGAAACCCTCGTCCCAGTCCTGGCGCAGCAGATAGCCGTTGGCCGCCGGGAGGAAGCCGTGCGGGGGCAGCGAACCGAGGAGGCCGCCGAAGGCGCCGGACAGCAGCAGGGCGCGGGAGCCCGCGTCCATGCCCTTGCCGGAGACATCGGTGAGTACGGCCTCCAGGGTCCGTCCGCCGTTGGTACGGGCGGCGACGACGAAGTCACCGGAGAAGGACTGACCGCCCGCCGGGCGCAGCGCCATCTCGCGGTGCCAGCCCTGCGGCAACCGGGGCAGGGCGCTCTGCACCCTGATGCGTTCGCGCAGGTCGAAGAGCATGGTGCCGCCGCGTCGCCACGGCACACCGACCCTGGCCCGGAACTGGGCGAGGACCAGCCCGAAGAAACCGCAGGCCGCGACCACCAGGACGATGCCGGGGGTCACCCGGGCCGGGCCGTCCTCGTACGGGCCCAGTCCGAGGGACTCCACGATCAGGGCGGCGGCGGCAGTCGCGTACAGACCCAGCAGGCTCGCGGGCCGCAGCAGCAGACCGCCCGCGACGATCGGCAGGACGAGCGCGGCCGGTGAGCACCACACCGGATTGAGCAGGGTGGCGCAGGTGATGGCCGGAATGGTGAGCAGCAGACCGGCCAGCGCGATCCAGTCCGAGCCGTCGCCGCGGAAGTAGTCGACACCGGACTTGCGCAGCGCGATGCGTGCCCGGTGCGCCGATTTCCGAAATCGGGCCGGGTACGAGTCTGCTCCTGCGCGACGGGCCATTGCGGGGACCTTATCCACCCGACCGCCTCCGGTGCAGGGGGACCCCGCGACAATGCGTTCGAAATCGGGTCGACCGGCCGCCGCACCCCTGATAGGCATGGCCCATGACTACTGAGCTTCGCGTGTTGCGACCGTCCGAATGGAACGAATGGTTCGAGTGTCTGGAGCTCGCATTCGGCGGTGTCGCAGAGCCCCCCGAGCAGCGCGAGCTGGACGAGCAGCTGACCGAGCACGAGCGGTCGATCGGAATCTGGGACGGCACCGATGTCGTCGCCACGGCCGGGGCGTTCAGCTTCCGGGTCGCCGTGCCGGGCGGGGCGCTGGTGCCCGCCGCCGGGGTCACGATGGTGAGTGTCGCGTCCACCCACCGCAGGCGCGGGCTGCTGACCTCGATGATGCGTCGGCAGCTCGACGACGTCCGGGCGCTGGGTGAGCCGATCGCCGTCCTTACGGCGTCCGAACCGGTGATCTACGGCCGGTTCGGATACGGCGCCGCCTCGCGGCAGATGTCCCTGACGATCGACACGGACCGGGTGCGGCTCACGGTACCGAAGGGCACGGAAGAGGTGCGCCTGCGTCACGCGAAGCCGGACGAGGCGATGGCCGCGTGCGAGGGCGTGTACGAGCAGTTGGTGGCCGGCCGCCCCGGCACACCGGCCCATGGGCCCGGCTGGGAGCGGAAGCCGATGGTCGACCCGGTGAGTTCCCGGCAGGGCGGTTCGGCGCAGCAGTGCGTGCTGGCGGAGCGGGACGGGGAGATCGTCGGCTATGTGACATATCACATCAAGCCTGAATGGGATCCGTCCGGCCCCAAGGGCACGGTCGCGGTGAACGATCTTGCCGCGCTGGACCCGGCGGCGTACGCGGCGTTGTGGCGGTTCGTCTTCGAGATCGACCTGACGTCGACGGTCGACGCGCGGAACCGGCCCGTCGACGATGCGGTGCTGCACCTGGTGTCGGACGTGCGGCGGTGCAACATCCGGGTCCGGGATTCGCTCCATGTGCGGCTGGTGGAGCTGGGGGCGGCGCTGGAGGCGCGGGCGTATCGGGCACCGGTGGATGTGGTGTTCGAGGTCGAGGACGCGTTCTGCCCCTGGAATGCGGGGCGTTGGCGGCTCACGGGTGACGCCAAGGGCGTTGCGTCGTGCCGGCGGACCGATGACGCAGCCGATCTCGCGCTTTCGGTACGGGAGTTGGGCTCGGCGTATCTGGGCGGCGAGTCGCTGAGCGCGTTGGCCCTGGCCGGGCGGGTGCGGGAGCTGCGGGCGGGCGCGCTGGCGGAGGCGTCGCTGGCGTTCTCGTCGGACGCGGCGCCGTGGTTGCCCCGGGGGTTCTAGCGGTGGTCGTCCGGGGCGCGGAACCCTGCCCCGGGCCCCCGCCCGGCCGCTTTGTCCTCAACCGCCGGACAGGCTGGAATTTGCCGCGCTAGGCGCGCTGGCAGCCCGGGCACCAGAAGAGGTTGCGGGCGGCGAGGTCGGCGGTGCGGATCTCGCCGCCGCAGATGTGGCAGGCATGCCGGGCCCTGCGGTACACGTACACCTCGCCGCCGTGGTCGTCGACGCGCGGCAGGCGCCCCATCGCCTCCGGCATGTGCTCGGGGCGGACCGTGTCGATCCGGTTGTTCCGTACGCCCTCGCGCATCAGCACCACCAGGTCGGCCCAGATCGCGTCCCACTCCGCCCGCGTGAGGTCCCTGCCCAGGCGGTACGGGTCGATGCCGTGCCGGAACAGCACCTCCGCGCGGTACACGTTGCCGACCCCCGCGATGACCTTCTGATCCATCAGCAGGGCCGCGACGGTGATACGGCTGCGGGAGATCCGCCGCCAGGCCCGCTCGCCGTCCTCGTCGGTCCGCAGCGGGTCCGGGCCGAGGCGGTCGTGTATCGCGCGCTTCTCGGGGTCGTTGATCAGCGCGCACGTGGTGGGGCCGCGCAGATCCGCGTGGTGTTCGTCGGTCACCAGGCGCAGCCGGACGGTGTCGGTGGGCGGCGGGGCCGGGGTCGTACCGAAGCCGAGCTTGCCGAAGAGGCCCAGGTGGATGTGGACCCAGCCGGCGTCCTCGAAACCGAGGAAGAGGTGCTTGCCATGGGCGTCGACGCCGGTGAACGTGCGACCGTCCAGCAGCGCGGCGCTGTCGGAGAACTTGCCCTGCGGGCTGCTCACCCGCACCGGCCGCCCGGCGAACCTGTCCCGGTGGTCCGCCGCGAGGCGGTGGATCGTGTGTCCCTCGGGCACGGCGGCGGCTCTCCTCGGTGACGTAGGGGCGTGGGGGCGCGGCGACGGGTGACGCGGGGAAACGACTGTGCCGCCGGGAACACCGGCGGCACAGGGGTGGAGGGCGGTCAGCCCTGCTGCGGGTGGTGGGCCGGGATCGGGGGGAGCTCGCCGGTCGTCTCGTACGCCGTCAGCATCTCGATGCGGCGGGTGTGACGCTCCTCACCCGAGTACGGAGTGGCGAGGAAGATCTCGACGAACTTGGTGGACTCCTCCACCGAGTGCATCCGGCCACCGATGGCGACCACATTGGCGTCGTTGTGCTCACGGCCGAGCGCGGCGGTCTGCTCGCTCCAGGCGAGTGCGGCACGCACGCCCTTGACCTTGTTGGCGGCGATCTGCTCGCCGTTTCCGGAGCCGCCGATCACGATGCCGAGGCTGTCCGGGTCCGCGGCCGTCTTCTCGGCGGCACGCAGGCAGAACGGCGGGTAGTCGTCCTGGGCGTCGTAGATGTGGGGGCCACAGTCGACGGCCTCGTGGCCCTGGGCCGTGAGCCACTCGACGAGGTGGTTCTTGAGTTCATAGCCGGCATGGTCCGAGCCGAGGTACACGCGCATGTTCCGAGTGTGGCACGAGCGTCGCCGGGTAAGCGCCATCGGGGTCGGGACCCTCCGGCCGGGTCCGCCCGGAGGGGCGGCGGACCCTGCGTGCGGGCCCCTGTGCGGCCCTGTGTGTGCAACGCCACTCGGGCAACGATCCGGTCAACGATTTGGAAGAGGGGGTTCCGCTTCCACGGTTCGGCGAGCTTCAATGCATCACTCGCTGCCGCACCCCACTCCGGCAGCTGGGCACGCATCGCGTGATCCGAAAACGTAAGGATTCGATCCATGACGTCGCAGACGACTCTGGCCGGGCCGGGCCACCAGCCCGGCAAGCCGGACCGGTCGAACGGACCGGACGCACCGGGCTCCTCCGACGGTCTCCAGGCAGGCCTCAAGAACCGCCATCTCTCGATGATCGCCATCGGCGGTGTCATCGGCGCGGGCCTCTTCGTGGGCTCCGGCGCAGGCATCGCCGCTGCGGGACCGGCCATCCTCCTGTCGTACGCGCTGGTCGGCCTGATGGTCGTCTTCGTGATGCGGATGCTCGGCGAGATGGCTGCCGCCCGCCCCAGCTCGGGCTCCTTCTCCGCCTACGCCGACCAGGCGCTGGGCCGCTGGGCCGGCTTCTCGATCGGCTGGCTGTACTGGTTCTTCTGGGTCGTGGTGCTCGCCGTCGAAGCCACGGCGGGTGCCAAGATCCTGGAGGGCTGGGTGCCGGGCGTCCCGCAGTGGGCGTGGGCGCTGATCGTGATGGTCGTACTGACCGCGACGAACCTGGTCTCGGTCGGGTCGTACGGTGAGTTCGAGTTCTGGTTCGCCGGGATCAAGGTCGTGGCGATCGGTGCGTTCGTGGTCGTCGGACTGCTCGCCGTCTTCGGGCTGCTGCCCGGCTCGGACAACCCCGGCTCGGGGCTCGCGCATCTCACCGACACCGGCGGGTTCTTCCCCAAGGGACCCGGCGCCATCCTCACCGGTGTGCTGATGGTCGTCTTCTCCTTCATGGGCAGCGAGATCGTCACCCTCGCCGCCGGCGAGTCCGAGAACCCGCAGCGCGCCGTCCAGAAGGCCACCAACAGCGTGATCTGGCGGATCGCCGTCTTCTACCTGGGCTCGATCTTCATCGTGCTCACCCTGCTGCCGTGGAACGACGCCTCGATCCTGGAGGAGGGCAGCTATGTGGCCGCCCTCAACTCCATCGGCATCCCGCACGCCGGTCAGGTGATGGACGTCATCGTGCTGACGGCCGTGCTGTCCTGCCTCAACTCCGGCCTCTACACCGCCTCGCGGATGGCCTTCTCGCTCGGCGGCCGCGGGGACGCGCCGAAGGCGTTCGCCCGGACGAACAAGCGGGGCGTGCCGCAGGCGGCCATCCTGTCCTCCGTCGTCTTCGGCTTCGTCGCCGTGTTCTTCAACTACCAGTGGCCCGACACCGTCTTCCAGTTCCTGCTGAACTCCTCCGGTGCGGTCGCCCTCTTCGTCTGGCTGGTCATCTGCTTCACCCAGCTGCGGATGCGGGGCATCATCCTGCGCGAGTCGCCGGAGAAGCTGGTCGTACGGATGTGGCTCTTCCCGTACCTCACCTGGGCGACCATCGCGGGGATCTCGTTCGTCCTCGTCTACATGCTGACCGACGACAGCGGACGCGAGCAGGTGCTGCTCTCGCTGCTCGTCGCGGCCGTTGTGGTGGCGATCTCGCTGGTCCGTGAGGTCCGAAACCGCAAGAACCGCACCGCTGTGGAAACCCCCAGCAATACCTGACGGCCGATGTCAGGTTTACCGAGAAGGCTCTCCCCCGCAGCGCCACCGAGCGAGCGAACGGAGAGCCTTCTCATGTCTTTTGCCCCTGCCCAGGTCCCTGCCCAGGTCCCCGCCGACGTGCCGGCCGGCTTCGAGACCGGTTTTCAGACCGGTTTCGCCATCCGCCCCGACCTCGTCGTCGAGGCCGCCCACGCCGATGACGTACGGACCGCCGTGGCCGACGCCGTCGTGCGCGGCCTCCCGGTCCATGTCCACGCCACCGGCCACGGGCTGCCCGGGGCCGTCGAGGGCGGGGTACTGATCAGCACCCGCCGGATGGACTCCGTCGAGGTCGACCCGGTGCACCGCACCGCCCGGATCGGCGCGGGCGTCACCTGGGGCCGGGTCATCGAGGCCGCAGCACCGCACGGACTCGCCCCGCTGAACGGCTCCTCCCCGGGTGTCGGCGCCGTCTCCTACACCCTCGGCGGCGGTCTGGGCGTACTGGCCAGGGAGTTCGGGTACGCCGCCGACCATGTGCGCGCACTCGACGTGGTGACCGCCGACGGCCTACTGCGCCATGTCTCCCCGGACAGCGAGCCCGATCTCTTCTGGGCGCTGCGCGGCGGCGGACACCGGCTCGGCGTCGTGACCGCGATGGAGATCGGGCTGGTCGAGGCCGGGCGGCTGTACGGCGGCTCCATCGCCTTCGACGCAGACGGGGACCGGGGCGGCGTGACGGCCGCCGAGGTGATCCACCGCTATCTGGAGTGGACCCGGACCGTCCCCGACGCGCTGACGTCATCGCTGTCCGCCCTGCGGTTCCCCGACGTCCCGCAGATGCCGGAGCCGATGCGCGGCCGGTATGTGATCTCGGTGCGGGTCGCGTACACCGGCAGCGCGGCGGAGGGCGAGCGGCTGGTCGCGCCGCTCCGGGCGATCGGGCCCGCGCTCGCGGACTCGCTGCGGGAGATGCCGTACACCGACAGCCACACCATTCACAGCGACCCGCCGTTCCCGCATGCCTACTACGGCGACAGCGTGGTGCTCGGCGATCTGGACGCGGAGCGTGCCGTGCGCGCGCTGGAGCTGACCGGGCCGAAGGCGCCGATGATGACCGTGGTCCAGCTCAACCACCTGGGCGGGGCGCTGGCCGTACGGCCCGCCGTCGACAACGCGGTGCCCTACCGCGAGGCCGGATTCCTGCTGCGGCTGCTGTCGCCGCTCGACGGCACGGATGTGGCATCGGTACGGGCCCTGTACGCGGAGGTGGCCGCTGTGCTCGCCCCGCTCGCCCTGGGCCGTTCACTGAACTTCTCCTTCGGCGGCGGGGACCGCACCGACGGCTTCCACGACGCGCGGACACAGAAGAGGCTCGCCGGTCTGGTGTCGCGTCACGACCCGGCGAGCCTCTTCAAAGGGAGCTACGGCATCAGCCGCGACGGCCGATGAGCTTCCAGGACGCGGGCAGCGCGCCCATCGCCAGCGCCGCCTTCAGCGCGTCGCCGAGCAGGAACGGCACCAGGCCGGCCGCGATCGCGGCGCTCGCCGACATGCCCGTGGACAGCGCCAGGTACGGGACGCCGACCGCGTAGATGACCGCGGAGCCGACCACCATCGTGCCCGCGGTACGCAGCACGGAGCGGTCTCCGCCGCGGCGGGCGAGGCCGCCGACCACGGTGGCGGCGAGCAGCATGCCGAGGACGTAGCCGAACGAGGCGCCGCCCGCACCGGAGCTGCCGCCCGCGAACCACGGCATGCCCGCCATGCCGATGAGCGCGTACACGGCGAGGGAGAGGAAGCCGCGGCGGGCGCCGAGCGCGGTGCCGACGAGGAGCGCGGCGAAGGTCTGGCCGGTGACCGGGACCGGGGAGCCGGGGACCGGGACGGCGATCTGGGCCGCGATGCCGGTGAGCGCGGCGCCACCGAGGACCAGGGCCGTGTCGACGGCGTAACGGTGCCTGGCGGCGGGCAGCAGGTCGGCGAGGACCGCTCCGGTACGGGCAGGGGCGGCGGCAGCAGTGCTCATCGGGACTCCGCGGGGTGAGGGCAGGTGGGGACAGACTGAGGCTGACGTTAGCCCAAGGGTTAACGCTCGATCACCATCAGTGGCCCACAAAGCGGCGGTTGAGGCATTGGTGGGGTTCACACAAAGAGACTTGCGCAATCGCGTAATGGCGTGATGCTCGTCACTGAGGTGGGGGCGGATCGGCTCATATTTTGCCGGGAGAGGCCACCGGGAGAGACTGTAGGTTCCTGCCAAAATCGTCCAGGAACCGCCCAGGGTCCGGCCGACGACCGCACCCGCCGTCGCCCCGTGCCCGGGTGTGCACCTTGCGTGAGCATCGTGCCCGTATAGCGGACAGCGGTTCCCTGTGAACGAGGTGCGCGCTCAGACTGTGCGCGCACGTCCCCCACGCCTCACCTACCGAACAGAGCTTGTCCATGTCTCGGAATTCCGCGTCTCCCCCCACCGGTTCCCCGGTCGCCGTCTCCGACACCAAGGCCGATTCGGCGCTCACCCACGGGCTCAAGCAGCGCCATCTTTCGATGATCGCCCTCGGCGGTGTCATCGGCGCCGGACTCTTCGTCGGCTCGGGCGCGGGTATCGCCGCCGCGGGCCCGTCGATCATCATCGCGTACGCCGTCTCCGGGCTTCTGGTCATGCTCGTGATGCGGATGCTCGGCGAGATGTCGGCCGCGAACCCGGCCTCCGGTTCCTTCTCCGTCCATGCGGAGCGGGCGATAGGACCGTGGGCGGGGTTCACCGTGGGCTGGGCGTTCTGGGTGCTGCTCTGCGTCGCCGTCGGCCTGGAAGGCATCGGCGCGGCGAAGATCGTCACCGGCTGGCTGCCCGGTACGCCGGAGTGGGCCTGGGTAGCGCTGTTCATGGTGGTCTTCCTGGGCACGAACCTGGCCTCGGTGAAGAAGTTCGGCGAGTTCGAGTTCTGGTTCGCCGCCCTCAAGGTCGTGGCGATCACGCTCTTCCTGGTCCTGGGTGTGCTGGCGATCCTCGGTGTGCTGCCCGGTACGGACGCCCCCGGCACCACCAACCTCGAAGGCGAGGGCGGCTTCATGCCCAACGGCGCCGAGGGCCTGGTGATCGGACTGCTCGCCTCCGTCTTCGCGTACGGCGGTCTGGAGACCGTCACCATCGCAGCGGCCGAGTCGGAGAACCCGGTGCAGGGTGTCGCCAAGGCCGTGCGGACGGCGATGTGGCGGATCGCGCTCTTCTACGTCGGCTCGATGGCGGTCGTCGTCACGCTGGTCCCGTGGGACGACCCGAAGGTCGTGGAGGTCGGTCCGTTCTACGCGGCCCTGGACCACCTCGGCATCAGCGGCGCCGCGGAGATCATGAACGTGGTCATCCTGGTCGCCCTGCTCTCCGCGATGAACGCCAACATCTACGGCGCCTCGCGCATGGCCTGTTCGCTGGTCGCCCGTGGCCAGGGCCCGAAGCGGCTCGGCAGGATCTCCTCGGGCGTCCCGCGCACGGCCGTCCTGGTCTCGTCCGTGTTCGGCTTCCTGTGCGTGCTGCTCAGCTACTGGCGTCCCGACGACGTCTTCCCCTGGCTGCTCAACATGATCGGCGCGGTGATCCTCGTCGTCTGGATCTTCATCGCCCTCTCCCAGCTGATCCTTCGCGACCGGATGGAGCGCGAGGCCCCGGAGAAGCTCGTCGTACGGATGTGGCTCTTCCCGGTCCTGACGGTGGTGGCGCTCCTGGCCATGCTCGGCATCTTCGTCCTGATGCTGCGCCAGCCGGACACCCGTGACCAGTTGGTGGCGTCCGGAGTCCTGACCGTCGTACTGGCGGCCATCGGTGTCGTACGGCAGCGGCGGTCCGTGGTCGTCAAGGGCTGACATCCGGTGCGCACGGCACATTGAGGGAGAGCAGCGCACCGCCCTCCTCACCGATCCGCACCTCGCTCACCGCCGCGTTCCGCAGCCGCGGGAAGACCCGGCGGTAGGCGCCCAGCGGAATCGACAGCAGTTCGCACAGCACGAGCCGCAGCAGTGTGTTGTGCGCGACGACCAGGACCCGCTGACCCGGGTGCCCGTCCGCGATCCGGCGCAGCGCCGCCGTCCCCCGGGCCGCCGCCGACCGGGGGTCCTCGGCACCGGGGAAGGGGTGGGTCACCGGGTCGGCACGGTACTCCCGGGCCGGCTCCGGGTGCTCGGCCGCGAACTCCGCCAGGGTGCGCCCCTCCACCTCACCGAAATCGCATTCGCGCAGGTCGTGTTCGCGCCGGGGGACGAGACCGAGCGCCCGGCACGCGGGCTCTGCCGTCTCGATCGCACGCGTGAGTGTCGACGTCCAGATCGCGTCGACCCGGTGCCGGGCCGCCCACTCGCCCAGTTGCCCGGCCTGGCGGCGCCCTTCGTCGGTGAGGGCGATGTCGCTGACCCCGGCGTAGCGGTTCTCCGCGTGCCAGACGGTCTGACCGTGGCGGGCGAGCAGCAGGGTGGCGCTCGGACGGGCGGTCATGGTTTCTCCGTTCGGGTGCGGGCGTGGGCGGCGACCGGGCCGGGGAGCCAGCCGCGTCGCTCCAGTTCGTCCACCAGCGTGAGGTACGGCTCGGTGTATCGCGCGGTACGCGCCGGGTCGGGGCGCAGTACGTGCCGCAGCCGCACCATCCGGCCCGCCGCCTCTTGCAGCGTGGTCGTGGCCCGCGCCCCGTATGCCGCGAGCACGGCCATGCCGAGCGCCGGTTCGCTGTACTGCGGGATGTATACGGGCCGGCCCAGGATGTCGGCGCGCAGCCGGCTCCAGTAGCCGCTGCGGACCGCGCCGCCGGTGAAGGTGAGCCGGCCGTACAGCTGGGCGCCGAGCAGGTCGAGGTAGTCGAGACAGAGTCGTTCGACCAGGCCCACCCCGGTCAGCAGGGCCGCCCAGTGCTCGGCGTCCGAGTCGGGCTCGCCGAGCAGGAAGCCGGTCGCCTCCGGCGCGACGAAGGGAAAGCGTTCGCCCGTGGCCACCAGCGGATACGCCACCGCACGCGCCGGCTCGCGCTCGCGGGCCAGCGCGTCCATGCGGGCCGGGTCCGCATCCGGGAAGGCGGCGGCCAGTGCCCCGCCGCCGACCCCCGAGGCCCCACCCGGCAGCCATCTCCCGTCCGGGGCACGGTGGTTGTAGACGACCCCGGACCGGTCCACGACCGGAGACGAGGTGACCCCCTTCAGCACCAGCGTCGTACCGAGCACCGAATTCCAGGAGCCCACGGTGAGCGCACCGGAGGCGATCTGCGCCGCGCACCCGTCCGTCATCCCGGCCACCAGGAGCGTGCCCGCCGGGATCCCGGTCTCCTCGGCCGCCGCCCGCCCCACCTCGCCGATCCGCCGGCCCGGCCGCACCACGTCCGGAAACAGTCCGTCCGGCAGGCCCAGCTTTCCGAACCTCCGGTGCGGCCAGGCCTCCCGCTCCAGGTCGTAGCCGGTCTTCAGGGCGTGGCTGGAGTCGGTGGGCAGAGGGGTCCCGGCGAGCCGTGCCAGGATCAGATCGGCCTGATGCATGACCCGTACGGTGCCGCCCGCTCCTCCCCCGTACTCCCGCAGCAGCCACATCACCTTGGGCAGCGCCCAGCTGGGCGGGGTCCGGGCCCTGGCCGCCTCGGCCACGGCGCGCCCGTCGTCGTACATCACCCCCGGGGTCAGCGGCCGTCCATCCCGGTCACCGAGCAGAACGGTGCCGGAGGTGGCACAGACGGCCAGCGCACGCGGTGCGGGGCAGTCGCGCAGTGCCTGGCGGCTGGCCGCGCACACGGCCGTCCACCAGTCGAGGGGCCGCTGCTCATGCCGTACACCGTCGCGTCTGCCCGCGAGCGGGGCAGAGCCGCTGCCGAGTATCTCGCCGCGGTCTCCTGCCACCACCGCACGGACGCTCTGCGTGCCGAGATCGATGCCCATCCACATATCGGCCCTCTCTGTGAACTTCTCACTCTGCACCGAGAATTTCCGTTGCGCGAGGGATTGACGGCCAACTTCCGTTGTTCCAAGCTCTGTTATCCAGTCGACTCAACGTGTGAACGGGCACCGCCCCACACCGCCCCACATCATCTCCGGCCGGACCGTGGAGGTCACGGATGGACATGCACGCGCACGACCGGCGACGGTTCCTCGCCATCGGTGCGGCGGCGGCCGCGTCCGCCGCCCCGCTGCTCACCGCCTGCGGCGCGGGCTTCGGCGGCGACAACGGCAAGGGCGACGGCTCCGCGGCCGACGATGTCACCGGCTCCTTCGACTGGAAGCGGGCCAAGGGCAGGACGGTCAAGGCGCTGCTCAACAAGCATCCGTACACCGATGCCCTGATCGCCGATCTGAAGGCGTTCACCGAGAAGACCGGCATCAAGGTCGAGTACGACGTCTTTCCCGAGGACAACTACTTCGACAAGCTCACCGTCGATCTCTCCAGCGGACGCGCCTCCTACGACGTGTTCATGCTCGGCGCATACATGGTGTGGCAGTACGGCCCGCCGGGCTGGCTGGAGGATCTCGGCCCCTGGATGCGCAACTCCTCGGCGACCGGAGCCGAATGGGACCAGGCGGACTTCTTCCCCAACCTTCTCGCATCCGACCAGTGGTCACTGAAGGCGGGCGCCCCACTCGGGCAGGGCGGGCAGTACGCACTGCCGTGGGGCTGGGAGACCAATGTCGTCGCGTACAACACCGAGGTGTTCGAGAAGCTCGGCCTGAAGCCCGCCGAGACCTTCGACGAGCTGCGCGAGGTGGCCGGGGCCATCACCCGCCGGGCGCCGGCTGCGGGCTTCGACGGGATGTACGGGGTCGCGGTGCGCGGCTCGCGCAGCTGGGCGACGATCCACCCGGGCTTCATGACGATGTTCGCGCGCAATGGCCTGAAGGACTTCACCGTCGAGGGCGGCAGGGTGAAGCCCGCGATGAACTCCCCTGAGGCGATCGCGTTCACCCGGGACTGGGCGGAGATGGTCAGGAAGGGCGGGCCGCCGTCCTGGACCTCGTACACCTGGTACCAGTGTTCCAGCGACCTCGGCGCGAAGAAGGCGGGGATGCTCTTCGACGCGGACACCGCCGCCTATTTCCAGGCGGTGAAGGGTGCCTCTCCCGCATCCGGGAAGATCGCCTTCCACCCCGGCCCCAAGGGCCCCGACGGCTCGCTCGCCACGAACATGTGGATCTGGTCGCTCGGCATGAACGCCAAGAGCCGCAACAAGTCCGCGGCCTGGCTGTTCCTCCAGTGGGCGACCGGCAAGGAGCATCTGCGCAAGGGTGCGATCGAGTACAACCACATCGACCCGGTACGGAAGTCGGTCAGCCAGGACCCCGCGTACAAGGCCAAGATGCGGGCCATCCCCGGCTTCATCGAGACGTTCGAGACGGTCGTCGACCAGACGAAGATCCAGTTCACCCCGCAGGAGCAGTTCTTCGACGCGACGACCAGTTGGGCCGCGGCGCTCCAGGAGATCTACGGCGGGAAGAACGCCTCGTCCGTACTGAACTCCCTGGCCGGCGATCTGGCGTCGAAGGTCGGCTGACCGATGTCAGGACGCGCGTCGCCCGTGCCGGAGGCCGACCACGGGGCGGTCTCCGGCACGGGGGCCGGGAAGCGGGCGGTACCGGCATGGCGCCGCTCGCTGCGGCCGTATCTGCTGATCGTGCCCGCGCTGCTGCTGACCGGCGGCATCCTCTATCCGTTCGGACTCGGCCTCTACTACACGGTGTTCGACTTCGCGGCGAGCAAACCGCAGCCGGATCTGGTGGGCATCGAGAACTACCGGCGGATCTTCACCCAGTCCTCGTTCTGGGACTCGGCGCGGGTGACGGTGGCGTACGCGGTCGGCGCGGCAGCCGTCGAGACGGTGCTCGGGGTGGCCGTGGCCCTGCTGCTGCACCGGGCGAGCTTCGTGGGACGGGTGCTGGAGAAGATCCTGATCCTGCCGCTGATGATCGCGCCGGTGATCGCCGCGATCATGTGGAAGCTGATGCTCCAGCCGTCGGTCGGCGTCATCAACCACGTCCTGAGGCCGTTCGGCCTCGGCGGTGTGCAGTGGACGGACACTCCGACGGGCGCCCTGCTGTCGTCGATCGCCGTGGACGTGTGGGTCTACACACCGTTCGTCGCGGTCCTCGCGCTGGCCGGTCTGCGCTCGCTGCCCGTCTCACCCTTCGAGGCGGCGGCCGTTGACGGGGCGGGCTGGTGGTTCACCTTCCGGCGCCTCACCCTGCCGATGCTGTGGCCGTACGTCCTGGTGGCCGTGATCTTCCGGTTCATGGACTCGCTGAAGGTCTTCGACATCATCTACGCGCTGACCGAGGGCGGCCCCGGCGACTCGACGATGGTGCTCCAGATCCGGGCCTATCTGGAGGCGATCCGCTTCCAGCGCTACTCGTTCGGGATCAGCTACATGATCGTGCTCTGGGCCGTGGTCTACCTGGTCACGATGGTGCTGGTGCGCTATCTCGGCCGGATCCAGAACCGGGCGGCGGAGGTGCCGGGATGAAGCGCAGGTTGCTCGCCGTCGCCGCCGACCTGGCGCTGATCCTCTACTTCGCCTTCGCGCTGTTCCCCATCGCCTGGATGGTGATCCTGTCGCTGAAGCCGACGAACGAGCTGTTCAGTACGTACTTCTCGTTCACCCCGACCTTCGACTCCTACCGCACGGTCCTCGGCGCCGGGGACGACCAGGGCGTGCCGTTCGTACGGTTCTTCGTGAACAGCCTGGTCGTGTCGGTGGGCGCGGTCGCGCTGTCGCTGGTGATCGGGCTGCCCGCCGCGTACGCCGCCGCGCGGTGGCGGTTTTGCGGCTCGGAGAATCTGATGTTCACCCTGCTCTCGTTCCGCTTCGCACCCGAACTCACCGTCATCATCCCGCTGTTCGTGCTCTACCAGAAGCTCGGACTCTTCGATACGTATGTCGGCATGGTGTGGGTGCTGCAGCTGGTGACCCTCCCGCTGATCGTCTGGATCATGCGGTCGTACTTCTCCGATCTCTCCCCCGAGCTGGAGCAGGCGGCGCTGCTGGACGGCTACACCCGCAAGCAGGCGTTCTTCAAGGTCGCGCTGCCGCTGGTGAAGCCCGGGATCGCGGCCGTCTCGCTGCTGGCGTTCATCTTCGCGTGGAACAACTTCGTCTTCCCGCTGATCCTCACCTCGTCGAACGCGCAGACGGTGACGGTCGGCGCGCTCTCCTTCCTCGGCGGCGACCGGCCCAAGTACAACCTGACGGCCGCGGCGGCCCTGGTCTCGGTGGTCCCGCCGCTGCTGCTGGCGCTCACCATCCAGCGCTACCTGGTGCGCGGCCTGTCGTTCGGGGCGGTGAAGTCGTGACCGGGCCCGCAGCCATCGCGCTGCGTTCCGTGCACAAGAGGTACGGGAAGAACACCGCGCTCGACGGCCTGGACCTGGAGGTGGCCGAGGGCGAGTTCTTCTGTCTGCTCGGTCCGTCCGGCGCCGGAAAGACGACCACGCTCAAGACGATCGCGGGCCTGGAGGAGCCGGACTCCGGTGCGGTCGAGCTGGGCGGGGTGAACATGGCGGGCGTGGAACCGTACGACCGGGGCGTGGCCATGTGCTTCGAGTCGTACGCCCTGTATCCGCACCGCACCGCGTACGACAATCTCGCGTCCCCGCTCCGCTCGCCGCGCCACCGCCTCCCCGCGCACGAGGCGCGCGAGCGGATCGGGGACATTGCCGAACTCCTCGGCATCGGGGCCCTGCTGGACCGTCCGGTGGGCCGGCTCTCCAACGGTCAGCGGCAGCGGGTGGCGCTCGGCCGGGTACTGGTGCGGCCGGCCCGGGCGTTCCTGCTCGACGAGCCGCTGTCGCATCTCGACGCGAAGCTGCGGCAGGCGATGCGCGCGGAACTGAGGGCGATCGGCTCGGTCCGGCGCACGACCACGCTGTACGTCACCCACGATTCGGTGGAGGCGCTGGCGCTCGGGGACCGGATCGGGGTGATCAGGGACGGCCGCATGGTGCAGACCGGTACCCGCGAGGAGCTGTGGCACCGCCCGTACGACACCTTCGTCGCCCGGTCCTTCGGCAGACCCCGGATCAATCTGCTGCCGGGCACGGTGACGGCCGAGGGACACTTCCGGTCGCCGGACGGGGCGTACGAGCTGGCGCTGACGGTGCCCGCGCCGCCGGGCACCGCGGTCCAACTGGGCGTACGGCCGAGGGACATCGGTCTCCCGGGGCCCGGCGAGGGTTCAGGCGTGGAGCCGGCCGGCACCGGCAAGGGCCCGGCCCTGGAGCTGACCGGCACCGTTCACGTCACCGAGCTGCTGGGCCGGGCCACCGAAGTCACGGTCAGGATCGGCGAACAGCAGCTGTCCCTCGTCGTCCCGCGCGCCGACGCGGCGGGCCTGAGACCCGACCGTCCGGTCCGGCTCTCCGTACCGCCTGAGAGTCTGCTGCTGTTCGAGGCCGACCGGCCGGCACGTCCAGGACGAAGGATCAGCACGTGAGCAACGTTCCGCAGCGGGGCCCCGCCCCGCGCCAGGCATCCATAGCCGAGTACGTCCTCGCGCAGGGCGAGGTGAGCGCCGCCGAACTGGCGGAGCGTTTCGACGTCAGTCTGATGACCATCCACCGCGATCTGGACGAGCTGGAACGACAGGGCATCGTCCGCAAGTTCCGCGGCGGTGTGACCGCCCAGCCCTCGGGCGTCTTCGAGTCGAACGTCTCCTACCGGCTGAAGACGATGCGCGCCGAGAAGGCCGCCGTCGCCGAACGGGCCCTGCAGCTCATCGAGCCGGGCATGGCGGTGATGCTCGACGATTCGACGTCCACGCTGGAGATCGCGCGCAGGCTGCGCTCCATCACTCCGCTGACCGTCGTCACCAACTTCCTCGAAGCGATCAATCTGCTGTCGCAGGAGCGTGGCATCCATCTGATGGGCCTCGGCGGCGACTTCGATCCGCTGCACTCCTCCTTCCTCGGCGTCTCGTGCGTGGAGGCGGTGCAGTCGCTCCAGGTCGACATCTGTTTCACCTCCACCTCCGCCGTGTCCGGCGGTTACGCCTACCACCAGGAGCAGCACATCATCTCCGTCAAGCGGGCGATGCTCGACTCGGCGAGCCGCAATGTGCTGCTGCTCGACCACTCCAAGCTGGGCCGGGTGGCCCTGCACCGGCTCGCCCCGCTCTCCCGCTTCGATCTGCTGCTGGTCGACGACGGGGCGTCCGACCGGGCACTGCGCGAACTCGACGAGCACAAAGTGCCCTACGAGGTCTGCGGCACCGGCCGGGAACCCGGAACGGGAGGCGGCGATGACGGGTGACTGAACTGACTCTGCGCGCACTGCGCAAGACCTACACCGGACGTGGCCGGGCCGCCGTCGAAGCTGTCCGCGCCATCGACATCGAACTGCGCTCCGGCGAGCTGCTGGGGCTGCTCGGCCCGTCCGGCTGCGGCAAGTCCACAACCCTGCGGATGATCGCCGGACTGGAGTCGGTCACCGACGGCGACATCCTCATCGGCGGCTCGTCCGTGGTGCCGCTCCCGGCCCAACAGCGCAATATCGGGGTGGCGTTCGAGAACTACGCCCTGTATCCGCCGCTGACCGTCGCGGAGAATCTCGGCTTCGGGCTCTCCGCCCGGCGCCGGTACGGGCGGGCCGAGATCCGCCGCCGGGTCGCCGACATGGCCGAACGCATCGGGATCACGGACCTCCTGGGCGCCCGGCCTGCCGGACTCTCCAGCGGCCAGAAGCAGCGGGTCGCCCTGGCCCGCGCCCTGATCCGCACCCCCGACGTGCTGCTTCTCGACGAACCGCTCTCCCATCTGGACGCGGCCCAACGGGACACCACGCGGCGCGAGTTGAAACGCATTCAGCGCGACAGCGGCCACACCACCATCCTCGTCACGCACGACCAGGAGGAGGCGCTGTCGCTCGCCGACCGGATCGCGGTGATGCGGGACGGCGAGATCCAGCAGCTCGGCACGCCCGAGGAGATCTATGACGCCCCGGTGAATCTGTTCGTCGCCGACTTCGTCGGGGAACCGGCGATCAATCTGCTGCCGGGGACGGCCGACGGGGCGGGCGGGGTGCGCCTCTCGGACGCCGTGCGCATCCCCGTACCGCAGCGGCCCGCGGCGGGGCGCGCGGTGGTGCTCGGCATCCGCCCGGAGGACCTGCGCCTGGACGACACGGGTGTACGGGCCCGGGTCGCCGCCCATGAACCCCTGCTGGAATCCGGCATCGCCACGCTCTCGCTCGACGGCGTGACGAAGCCGCTGGTCGTCGCGACCGGTCCGGAGGTACGGCTCGACCGGGACGACACCGTACGCATCACCGCCGATCCCCGGCACATCCATGTCTTCGACGCCCGGACAGGAGACGCTCTGCGATGACCCGCCCCATGACGGTCCGCCCCGCGACGAGGATTCTGGTCGCCGGTGATCATTTCGTCCGCAACTCCCTGATCGCCGAGGCCCTGCACCACGCTCTCGGCCCGGAGCCCCATCTCACCGAACTCACCCTCCCCTGGCCCCTGGAGCCCTTCGGCAAGGTCGCCGAGGTCGACGAGGCGAGCGACGCCGAGGACGCACTGATCCGCGCCCTGGACGGGGTCGAGGTGTGCGTGACGCAGATGGGCCCGTTCACGGAGCGGGTCCTGGCCGCCGCACCCGATCTGCGGCTGGTCGTGGTCTGCCGGGGCGGCCCGGTCAATGTGAACGCGGCCGCGGCACGGGCCCGGGGTGTGCAGGTCTGCTTCGCCCCCGGACGCAATGCGGCGGCGACCGCCGAGTTCACCGTGGGGCTGATGCTCTCCGCCCTGCGCCGCATCCCCGAGGCCCACCGCTCCCTCGCCGCCGACGGCCGCTGGGACGCCTCCCACTACACGTACGAGAACTGCGGCCTGGAGCTGGAGGACACCCCCGTCGGCCTGATCGGTTACGGCGCGGTCGGCAGCCGGGTGGCCCGGGTCCTCTCCGCGTTCGGCGCCGAGGTCGAGGTGTACGACCCGTATGTGCGCGGCGACGTCCACGGCATGCGCGCCACCTCGCTGGAGGCGCTCCTGGACCGCTCCCGCGTCCTCACTCTGCACGCCAGGCTCACCCCGGAGACCCGGCATCTCATCGGCGCCCGCGAACTGGCCCTGCTGCCGCGCGGCGCGGTCCTCGTGAACGCGGCCCGGGGCGGGCTGCTGGACACGGACGCGCTGTGCGACGCCCTGGACTCGGGGCAGCTGCGCGCCGCGGCGCTCGACACGTACGAGCAGGAGCCGCCCCCGCCCACGTCCCGGCTCTTCCGCACCCCGCATCTGCTGATGACCCCACACGTGGCGGGCGCCAGCCGGTCCGTCGCGCAGAAGGCGGCCCGGATCGCGGCGGCCGAGGTGGCGCGTTATGTGCGGGGCGAAACGCTCGCCCACGCACTGTGAGGGGAGCCGGACCATGACGAGATACATCGGCATCGATGCCGGCACATCCATGGTGAAGGCCGCGGCCTTCGACCCGCAGGGCCGCACGCTGGCCGTGGAATCCCGCCCGGTGGGGCTCACGATCCGCGGCGGTTTCGTGGAGCAGGACATGGACGAGGTGTACGGGGCGGTCTGCGAGGTCCTGGCCGCGCTGGGCTCCGACGGGGTCGCGTTCGTCGGCCTCACCGGTCAGGGCGACGGCGTCTGGCTGGTCGACGCGGCGGGCCGGCCGGTGCGTACGGCGATCTCCTGGATGGACGGCCGAGCCCATGAACTGGTCGACGCCTGGCTGGCGTCCGGTGTCTTCGCAGCCGTCTACCGGCGCACCGGCAGCGCGATGTTCCCGGGCTGCCCGGGCCCGGTGCTGGCCTGGCTCGACCGTCACGACCCGGCCTCGCTCGACGCGGCGACGACCGCCCTGTACTGCAAGGACATGGTGTTCCAGCGTCTGACGGGGGTCCGTGCCACGGATGTCTCCGATGCGTCGATGCCGTTCCTGGATCCGATGACCCGTGCCTACTCCTCCGATGTCGTGGCAGCGCTCGGTCTCGGCCACCGGGCCTCGCTCCTCGCCCCGGTCAGCGATCCGGTCGCCACCGCCGAACTGCCGTCCGGGGTACGGATATCCAACGGCCCGTACGATCTGCCGGCCTCCGCCCTGGGCGCGGGCGTCACCCGTCCCGGCGACGGTCTGCTGATCGTCGGCACCTGTCTGGCCGCGCTGGTGGCCACGGAGCGGCTCGATCTGAGCGGCGAGCCGGCGGGTCTGCACATCTCCACCGACCGCCCGGGCCACTGGCTGCGCGCCATGCCCGCGATGGTGGGCACCGCTGCCCTCGACTGGATCCTGACCACCACCGGCGTACGCCACAAGGAGGTCGACTCGCTCCTCGCCGCCACTGCGCCCGGCGCGAACGGTGTCCGCGTGCTCCCCTATTTCGCCCCGTCCGGCGAACGCGCCCCGTTCGTCGAGCCGCGCCTGCGGGCCGAGCTCACCGGTGTGTCCCTGGAGACCACCCCGGCGGATCTGATCCGCGCGGTCTGCGAGGGCATCGGCTTCGCCGCCCGCCACTGTCTGGAGGCCGCGGGCCTCACCGGCAACCTCGCCCTGTGCGGCGGCGGCACCCGCTCCCCTGCCTGGATGCGGCTGTTCGCCGATGTGCTGGGCCGGCCGGTCCGGATCGTGGAGGGCGAGGTCGGTGCGCGGGGCGCGGTGCTCGCGGCGGCACAGCGCTTCGGTGCGGAGCTGGACACGGCTGCCTGGACGGCCCCGACGACGGTCGTCGAGCCGGACCCGGAGCGGTCGGCGTTCTATGCGAAGGCGTACGAGGACCATCTGACCCGGCTCGCCGCGGCCCGTGCGCACGCCCGTGCATGAGCACTCGTTCCCGGTACCGGGACGCGGAACGTCGCGCCGATCCCCGCCCCCTCAGCTGTGGGGCTGGCTGAAGGAGGCACTTGCGAGCACGGAGCCGTCCGCGTTGAGCAGGCGGACGCCGATGACCGGCGATGTGCCGGCGAGGTAGGGCCCGCCCCAGGAGCCGTAGCCGTCGTCATTGAGGGTGAAGGAGCCGGCCTTGACGATGGAGCCGTCGGCCCGCTGCAACTGGCAGCGGACGGTACCGGAGTGCCCGTCGGCGTCCACCGCCATGTACAACCAGGGCGAGGACCCGGTGTAGAGGTAGACCTGCCCGAACGACTGGCCCGCGTGGGCGAGTTGGGCGGTGAGCAGGTGCGGTTGCACCGGGGAGACGATGGGCGCGACCGGGGCCGGACGGCCGACGGATGCGCCGAGCACCCACCCCCCGCCACCGAGGGCCAGGCCCGCTGCCGCTGCCGCCGCGGCGAGGGCGAACCGCCGCCACTGCACGCGCGGGCGCGGCCGTCGCCCAAAGGAGAGCCCGAGCCGGTCGATCACCCTGTCCTCGAAGCCGACCGGCGGTTCGCTGCCGGGGACAAGATCCAGCAGCGCGTCGGACGTGGCCGTAAGCTCATGGACGTATTCGCGGCAGGCGGGGCAGTGCTCCAGGTGGTCCATCACCCCGGCCCGGTCCTCGGCGGGCAGCACGCCGAGCGCCAGCTCCGCGCCGATCTCCCGGAGCTGCTCACAGCTGAACCCGCTGTTGTCAGTCATGGTCCACCTGCCTGGTCGCGAGCGACGCCCGGACCTTGCCCATGGCCGTCCTTATCCGGGTCTTGGCGGTACCGAGCGGTATCTGCTCGAAGTCGGCGACCTGTTGAGCCGTCATCCCGTAGATGCCCGCCATCACCAGAGCGCGTGCCTGCTCCCGTGGGAGCGAGCCGACCGCGCGGCGCAGTTCCACCGCGGTCTCGGTGGAGAGTGCATGCCGCTCCGGTGTGTCCGTGATGGTCTCCATCATGTTCTCCAGGTCTGCGGGGTCGACCGGAGTTGCCTTGCGCGCGCGTACGGCGTCGATCGCAAGGTTGTGCGCGATGGCCGCCAGCCAGGTGGGCACCGATCCCCGGCGCGGGTCGTAGACCTGAGCGTGTCGGCAGGCACGCTCGAAGGTCTGCTGAGCGATGTCCTCGGCGAGCTGGACGTCACCCACCACGGCGATGGCCACGCCGAAGACGCGACGCTGGAATCGCCGGACGAAGGCCACGGCGATCTCGGGGTCGCCGGTCATGAGCCCGGCCAGCAGCGCTTCGTCGGGCGCCCGCTCCAGGGGCATGCCAATCCTGCGCATACTCCTTACGTAACACGGGCGCGCGGGGATTGCCTGCGCCAGGCGGCCCCGGAGCGGCGGAAGGACTGGCACAAGCCCCGGCATCCGTGCGCGGTGAGGACGACAGGCGGCCCCGGGCAGGGAAATCTCCAGGAAAGGCAATCCCCTGAGCGCTCCGAAGCGTATTCCGTCTGGAAGCCTCTTCAGGAGGGAAGCTCATGGCCATCTTCAGTCATCTCATCCCCGCGAAACACGGTCCCGACATGAGGGACAGGACGTCGGGGCACTCCGACGACCGCGGAAGGGACCGTCGTCGCCACCGTAGGCACTCCAACCACGGTCACGGCAACCACGGTCACGGCGGTCACCACGATCACCGCTGGTGATCACAGAGGACGGCTGAGCGGGCCAGGGCTCTTGGCCCGCTCGCCCGGTGATCCTTGAGGAACGCGTCTGATGAGGCGTGTCTCGCTTCAGGTGCTGCGGCGGCTGCTGTCGGTGGCGGACGATCCCGACGCGGTCGTCGCCGCCGCGCCACCGGTCGCCCCGCGTGAGGTGTTCCGGCACTTCTGGCCCTATACCCGCGGTGGCCGGCGCTGGCTCATTCCGATACTCGTCTTCAGCCTGGTCGGTCCCGCCGTCGAGGGCGCCGAGATCTGGCTCTTCAAGATCGTGGTGGACGACGTCCTCGTTCCACGCGATCTGCGTCCCTTCCTCTGGATCGCCCTGGCATACACCGGGCTCATCATCTGCTCCGGCGTGCTGGACTTCGCCGACGACGTGCTGTCCACCTGGGTCGGCGAGCGCTTCCTGCTGACCCTTCGGTCGGACGTGTTCCGGCACGTCCAGGGCCTCTCACTCGGGTTCTTCGAACGACGGCGGCTGGGGGACGTGCTGTCGCGCATCACCGGCGATGTCGACGCAGTCGAGACGTTCCTTCTCTCGGGGGTGGCGGACGGCCTGTACCACGTGATCCGGCTGGGCCTCTTCCTCAGCCTGCTGTTCTACCTGCGCTGGGACCTGACCGTCCTCGCGCTCGTCATCGTGCCGCTCTTCTGGTGCGCGGCCCGGCGCTTCTCCCGGCTGATCAGGGCCGCGTCGCGGGAGCGGCGCCGGCGCAGCGGTTCGATCAGCGCGATCGTCGAGGAGTCGCTCGGCAACATCGCGCTCGTGCAGGCGTACAACCGACAGGAGACGGAGGCACGCCGGTTCGAGCGCGAGAGCATGGGCAAGTTCCGCGCGGCGATGACCTCGGCGCGCATCGGCGCCGTGTACAGCCCGATCGTCGAGGTCATCGAGCTCACCGGCGCGCTGGCCGTCATGGGCCTGGGCACATGGAAGTTGGCGCAGGGCCAGCTCACGCTGGGCGGGCTGCTGGTCTTCCTCGCGCTGCTGAGCAATCTCTACGGTCCGATCCGCGACCTGTCCCATCTCACCAACACGTTCTACGCGGCATCCGCCTCCGCCGAACGGATCATCGAGTTGCTCGACCAGCGCCCCCAGGTCGTCGAAACCGCCGAAGCCCGGCGGATCGGGCGCGCCCGGGGCGACATCGAGTTCCGCGGTGTCTCGTTCCGCTATCCGGGTACGTCCCGGTGGGCGCTCTCGAACGTGTCGTTCCATGTGCCCCCGGGCACGACGCTGGCGCTGGTCGGCGCGAGCGGCGCAGGAAAATCCACGGTCGGGAAGCTGCAACTTCGCTTCTACGACCCGGATCAGGGGGCAATCCTCCTCGACGGCACCGACCTCAGGGACCTGCAAGTGTCCGAGCTGCGCGAGAACGTCGCGGTGGTACTGCAGGAGACGCTCGTCTTCCACGGCACCGTGCGGGAGAACATTGCCTACGGCCGCCCGGACGCGGCCGAGCCGGACATCGTCGCGGCAGCCCGCGCCGCCGACGCCCATGACTTCATCCGGCTGCTCCCCGAGGGCTACGACACCGTGGTGGGACAGCGTGGCCGAACGCTGTCCGGCGGGCAGGCCCAGCGTCTCGCGATCGCCCGCGCGATGATCAGGGACGCCCCCGTCCTGATTCTGGACGAACCGACCACCGGCCTCGATGCCCGGTCGGGCCGCAGGATCATGGAACCGCTGCGTCGGCTCATGGCCGGGCGGACCACCGTCGTCATCTCCCACAATCTGCTCACCGTCCGCGACGCCACCTCCACCGTGGTGCTGGATCACGGCCGGGTCGTGGAGAGCGGCACGCACGAGGACCTGCTCCTGCGCGGCGGCCCCTATGCCCGGCTTCACCGGCTGAACGGAGTGACCGGCCCTGCCCTCGCCGGCTCCCCGTCCCCGCGGAAGGTCCTCTCATGAGCCGCGCCACTGCACGCCCGTCTGCGCCCCTCGCACCCGGGACGAAACCCGCGCCGGGGTACGAGGTCCTGGCGCACCTGGCCCGGACCGGCTGGCTCGACCTCTACGACGCGTGGAGCGAGGAGCGGGACTGCCGATGTGTCCTGAAGGTCCTGCACCCCGACTGCCGCCACGAGCAGCGGCTGCGCGACCGGCTGCGGCAAGAGGGGCACTGGCTACGGATGTTCACCCATCCGCACCTGGTCCGCGCGTACGAGATCTTCGAATCGCCCGAGCCGCTCGTCGTGCTGGAAACGCTGACGGGCGAAACGCTGTCGCACCTCATCGAGCGGTTGCCCCGGCGGCCGGCCGCCGCCGACGTGGCTCTTCTCGGCGTGCACCTGTGTTCCGCGATCCACTATCTCCATGGTCACGGCCTGCTGCACCTGGACCTCAAGCCGTCCAACGTCGTGGTCGACTGCGGGCACGCCAAGGTGCTCGACCTCAGCGTCGCACGGGCGCCCGGGATCGCCCCGCCGGGCATCGGCACCTTCGGTTACCTGGCTCCCGAACAGGCGCGCGGCGGGCCGCTGTCGGCCGCGGCCGACGTGTGGGGCATCGGCGTCACGTTGTACGAAGTCGCCACCGGCGACGCGCCGTTCGACTGTGGCGAGACCAAGGACGGGACCGGCGACAGCGGCGACACGGGCGGCCAGGACGACCGGTATCCGCAGCTCGGTGAACCCGCTCCGCAGATCAGGTCGCGTCGGCGCGTCCCCCGTGATCTCGCCACGGCCATCGACAGTTGCCTCCGGCCCGAATCGGCGGCCAGGCCCACGATCCCCGAACTCGCCGCCGCTCTCGATGCGACTCTGCCCTGGCAGCGGCGCCGCATCGCTCCGTCATCGGCCGGCAGGAGAGACGAGTCCTAGTCCGAAGGGCTGATCACCTTCGCTCCCTCCTGCTGCTAGCCTGCTCTTGCATATAGGTTGCAATAACAACAGGACAGCAGCTGGAGGGTTCGACCACATGGCCACGTACACGCTTCCGGAACTCCCGTACGACTACGCGGCGCTCGAACCGGTCATCAATCCGCAGATCATCGAGCTCCACCACGACAAGCACCACGCCGCCTATGTGAAGGGTGCGAACGACACCCTGGAGCAGCTGGAGGAGGCCCGCGACAAGGAGACCTGGGGAGCGATCAACGGGCTCCAGAAGAACCTCGCGTTCCACCTCTCCGGCCACATCCTGCACTCGATCTACTGGCACAACATGACCGGCGACGGCGGCGGCGAGCCCCTCGCGGCGGACGGTGTCGGCGACCTCGCGGACGCGATCACCGAGTCGTTCGGCTCGTTCACCGGTTTCAAGTCCCAGCTGACGAAGGCCGCGGCCACCACGCAGGGTTCCGGCTGGGGCGTTCTCGCGTACGAGCCGGTCAGCGGAAAGCTGATCGTCGAGCAGGTCTACGACCACCAGGGCAATGTCGGCCAGGGCTCCGTTCCGATCCTGGTCTTCGACGCCTGGGAGCACGCCTTCTATCTCCAGTACAAGAACCAGAAGGTCGACTTCATCGAGGCGATGTGGGCCGTCGTCAACTGGCAGGACGTGGCGAAGCGTTACGCGGCCGCCAGGGAGCGCGCCGACGTGCTGCTGCTCGCCCCCTGACCCAGGGGCGCTCGAACGTCCTGCCTCGTGATCGTCTTCTCAACCTTCACCGGGCAGGCGGATGAAGGAGGGGCCCTCGCCTGGACGTGACAGGTGGGGGTCCTTCTGTCATGTTGCGCGGCAGGGATGGGGCGGGTCAGCCGGGCAGCGGGCCGCCGACGGCCGGCATGCGAACGACCTTGCCGGGGTCCGGAGCATTCACCCGCACCGACTTCCCGTGGTCCGCCAGATTCATCGTCGCCTTGACGCCCGCCGCTCCCATGGGCCAGTCGAGCCGGGTACGCACGATCCGCCCGCTCCGGTCGACCCAGGCATCCGCGTACACGGTGAGCCCGCCGATCTGCTCTCGCATGGTGTCGACCTTGGCCCGCATGTCCTTCACCATCCGCAGCGTGACCGTCTCATGGGTGAGCACGCCGCGGTAGTGGACCGCGGGCGCGCCGTTCACCGTCCCCTCGCCGACCTTCGAGGCCCGGCGCATCTGCGCCACCTGGCGCAAGACGTGTTCGGGGTCGTTCATCGGTGCCCGCAGCGCGTAGTGAGCCTCGGCCTTGTCCCGGCGGATCGACCCCCAGGAGCCTTCCATCTCGGCGAATCCGCCGAAGTAGACGGTGTCACCGTCGAAGATCTCCTCCAAGCGGGGCGACGTCTTCCGAGGAGTCGCCGCATTGCCGAGCGCGACCCCGAGGCGCCCCCTGGCGCCCGCCCAGTCGAAGTCGCCCTTGATCGAGATGATGTAGGCAGCGGTGCCGTCCCCTATCTCGATCCGCTCATCGATCCGGGCACTGCTCTTCTTCGTCGCGGCCACCGCGGCCCGTACCGCCGCCCCGTGGTCCGCCTCCGAGCCGGACCCGGAGGTTTTCGCGGACTTCTCCGCCTCTTGCGCCGAACCCGATCCCGATCCCGATCCCGATCCCCCGGAGCATCCGGCGCACAACAGCGCCGCGGCGACAGCAAGAGGGACAAGGGGACGCCGCATGGTCTCTCCACAAGGTGATAGCCGGGTCACCGACATGCCACCGACGTCGGACGGGTGATCGTATCAACGGGGCCCCGAGGTCTACCCGGTGACGAGCGCCATCATCAGCCCGTCGTACCCCTTGCTGCCGACGGTCTGCAGAGCGGTCGCGCTCAACGTCCGTTCGGCCGAGACGAGTTCGGTGAACCGGCGCACACCCTGCACCTTCGGGTCGTCGCTGGTGCCGTCGACCACCTCGCCGTCGCGTACGACGTTGTCGGCGATGATCAGGCTGCCGGGCCGGGTCAGCCTCAGCGACCAGGCCAGGTAGTCGGGGTTGCTCGGCTTGTCCGCGTCGATGAACACGACGTCGAACGGCCCGTACCCCTGTTCCGCCAGCTCCGGCAGCGTGTCGAGGGCCCGGCCGACCCGGATCTCGACGACATCCGACAGACCGGCACGCTCGATGTTCCCGCGCGCGACCTCGGCACACTCCGGATCGGATTCGAGCGTCACGAGCCTGCCGCCCTCGGGCAACGCGCGGGCCAGCCAGATGGTGCTGTAGCCGCCCAGGGTGCCGATCTCCAGCACGGTGCGCGCCCCCTGGAGCCGGGCCAGCAGGTTCAGCAGCTTGCCCTGGTTGGCGGCGACCTGGATCGCCGGGAGCCCGGCCTTGTCGCCGGCCTCGACGGCCGCGTCCAGGGCTTCGTCCGGGCCCACCAGCAGGCCGTTGAAGTAGTCGTCGACCTCGGTCCACTGCGCCAACGTCACAGCAGGTTCCTCTCTCGTCATCACGTTAGTTCCCAAAAGGAACTTACATCATCGGGGTGAATGCGATGATGGGCGCCATGAGTTCCGTTCCCGCCGACCCCACCGTTCTGCACCCGATGCCCGGCCAGCCCCGGGTCGTCCAGCTGAAGCCCCTGGTGAAGTCCGAACTGATCGAGGTCGGCGACTACTCGTACTACGACGACCCCGACGACGCGACCGCGTTCGAGACCCGCAATGTGCTGTATCACTACGGCCCGGAGAAGCTCGTCATCGGGAAGTTCTGCGCACTGGGGACCGGAGTTCGGTTCATCATGAACGGCGCCAACCACCGGATGGACGGGCCGTCCACGTTCCCGTTCCCCACCATGGGCGGCTCCTGGGCCGAGCACTTCGACCTGCTGACCGGGCTGCCGGGCCGGGGTGACACGGTCGTCGGCAACGACGTCTGGTTCGGCTACAACTCCATGGTGATGCCGGGGATACGGATCGGGCACGGCGCGATCATCGGCGCCGGCGCGGTCGTCGTCGGTGACGTACCCGACTACGGCATCGTCGGCGGTAATCCGGCCAAGCTGATCCGCACCCGGTACGACGAAGAGACCATTGCCCGGCTCCTCGCCGTCGCCTGGTGGGACTGGCCCACCGAGCACCTCACCCGGCACATCCGCACCATCATGTCCGGCAGCGTCGACGACCTCGAAGCGGCCGCCCCGGAGGGGACATCGTGACGATCACGGTTCGAGAACTGGCGTACTACCCGGTCAAGGGCTGCGCCGGTACCACGGTCGATTCCGCGCAGATCCTCGGGACCGGCCTCGAACACGACCGGACGTTCATGGTCGTGGACGCGGCGGACGGCGCATTCCGCAGCCAGCGTACGCACCCTTCGATGGCTGCGATCAGGGTCGAAGTCCTGTACGAAGGGGCGGCGTTGGCCCTGTCCGCCGACGGCGTGGAGCCGCTGCGCCTGGACGTCGACCGGGACGGCCCACGCCGCGAGGTCAGCATGTTCGACCGCCCGCTCGGCGCGGCCGCCGACCAGGGGGACGCGGCGGCTGAATGGTTCTCCGACGCGCTCGGCGTGAAGTCCCGCCTGGTACGGGTGGCGCCCGGCTTCGACCGGGACGGCTGGGGCGAGACCCCCGGCAAGGTCAACTTCGCGGACGCACACGCGGTGCTGGTCGCCTCGACCGCCTCCCTGGACGGCCTCAACGCCCGAATCGCCACCCGGGGCGACGCCGCGCCCGTCCCGATGAACCGCTTCCGCCCCAACATCGTCCTGACCGGCAACGACGAACCGCACTTCGAGGACCGGGTACGCCGGATGACCCTCGGCACCACGGAACTCGCCTACTCGGTACGGGCCATGCGCTGCAACGTCCCGCTCGTCGACCAGGAGACCGGCCGCCGCGCGGGCCCGGAACCGGTCCGGACCCTTGCGACGTACCGGCGCGAGCCGGAGTACAAGAACAAGGTGAGCTTCGGCGCGAAGAACGCGGTGGTCCGCGAGGGCGTGGTGACCGTCGGGGACGTGGTCGAGGTCGCGGACTGGCTCAGCCGGTGAAGGCCCCGGCCTTCACGTGGCACACGAAGTGCGGCTGATCGGGTCCGACCGCTTGCGGTGCGAGACGACGCAGGTTCGACGGCAAGGGCGGTGAGCAGGGTGGCAGCGAGGCCCGACGCGAGAGGGTACGCATGATTTCTCCCCGTAGAAGTGACTACTCCTTCGATCACGCGTCCGAAACTGTGGACGGTACTCGTACGCGCGTTCAGGGGATTTCTACGCTCTCGCCACTCTGGTCACCATCGCACCTTCTGGCACCCTGCCCTCCAGGGCAATGCTGGCCAGTACCCGTCGTGCGGAGCCCTCAGCCCCGCTTCGCACACGCCTTCTGTTTCGCCAGCCCCGACACCACCGCGGACAGCTCGCGGACGACGGCGTCCTTGTCCTTCACCCGCTCCGACACCGCGATCTCGGCGGCGGGAGCGCGCCCGTAGGAGAGCATCGTCTCCGTCCCGTCCTGGCTCTTCTTCTCGTTCACGACCCAGTCGATGCCGTCCACCGACGTGCAGGGAGCCGACTCCGGGACGTCCGAGATGTTCCCGCACCGCAGGATCACGTCGCCGTCACCCCACACGGCCGTGCCCTTCGGGTCGGAGTCCTCGCGCCCGTGGCCCCCCACTTTCTGCGGCGCCTTGTCCACCAAGCGGGAGCAGGCCGCGCTGTCGCCGCCCGGAGCTCCCGAGACGTTGTAGGAGCGCGATGAGGTCCCGCACGCCGCGAGAGCGGCGGCGCAGACGGCGATCACGCCGGCCTGTGCCAGACGCCGGACAGGGGTCATCTTCATGAGTCATCCCTCGTTCGAGTTGCGCAATGGTCGTTTCACGGAACGCGAGAAGCGTTCTCCGGTCGGAGCGGCGGCGCGGGACGCCGTGCATGGCGTCCGGCGCTCGCCGGGGCCGCGATCAGTCGGTGCGGACGCTGAGCAGGTCGCCGGGCTGGCAGTCCAGCTCACGGCAGATCGCGGTCAGGGTGGAGAAGCGGATCGCCTTGGCCCGGTCGTTCTTCAGGACAGAGAGGTTGACCACCGTCACCCCGACCCTGGCCGCCAGCTCGGACAGCGTCATGCCGCGCTCGGCCAGCACCAGGTCCAGGTGCACCCGGACCTGGTGCTCCTCCGGTGGCATCAGACGAGCCCTTCGGTGTCGGCGCGTAGCTTCGTGCCGCGCCGGAAGACCTCGGCCAGGGCCAGGACGAGGAAGCCGAGCAGGAGGTACTCGCCGGTGAAGGTGACCGTGAACGGGATCTCGTCGGCCAAGGGCGTGCCCCGCACCAGCAGCTGGGTGGTGAGCGCCGGCAGCAGCGGCGAGAGGACGGCCTGCACCAGCGCCGCGAGTCCGATGACGCTGAGGCGGCGGGCGTTCTCCGGTACGAAGACGTCGCCGTCGCGCAGCGTTCTGGCGATCCTCAGTAGGAGGAACAGGGCGAGGAGCAGGAGCAGGCTGCCGACGAGACCGGGCAGCGCGAGCAACAGGCGCTCGCCGAAGCCCGGATGGGCGAGGACGAGGTCGGCCCGGTGGGTGCCGGTGATGGTCATGCCGTGGCCCGCCGTCGATGCGGTCACGTCGGCCGGTACGCGGGTCGCGGTCCCGATCTCGACCCCACGGGTGTCCACCGGATCGATCGCGCCGACCACGCCGAGGGCCGGAACCAGGATCCCGAAGACGCCGACCAGCACGCCGGCCAGGCCGAGAACTACCTCCAGCAGCCGGTTGTCCCGCCCGCTCCATCCGAACTTCACCGTCATGGCTCCCCCTGCCGCACACACCATGCATATCGCTTATCGATAGTATCGTTAAGCGATATGCACGGTGTCAAGCACTCTTCGATTGCTAGGGGTTGGCCTGCGAGGACGTCAAGCGCGGCTGACGGACCAGATGATCGCCTTCCGGCACCGGCTCAGGCCCTTGGTCTCGATGTACAGGGCGCTGTCCCCGCCGCCCCGATAGTTCTCCCTTTCAGCCGTCCCGCTGGGCCCCCACCAGTACGTCGCCCACCTCCGTCCGGAAGTACAGCACCGACCGGCCGGCCCTTCGGCGACCGGCCAGGCCGCTGTCCAGCAGGACCTTGAGATGGCGGCCCACCGACCCCAGCCCCTGGCCGGTCAGGGCCACCAGCTGGGTGGTGCTCTTCGGGCTGGAGAGGAGGACGAGGACCGACGCCCGCGCGGGGCCCAGCAGGCGGCCCAGGCTGTCGGGCACCCGCGCCCGCCCCGCATCGGCCAGGGCGCCCGAGCACGGGTAGACGACCGCGTACCGCTCGGCGTCGTCGTCCCAGGACACCCAGCCCGTGCGTTGGGTGACCGGCACGAACAGCAGCCGCACACCCGACAGTTGCTTCGGTGGATAGTCGTGCGCGTTGATCTGGAGCCGGCTCCCGCCGAGCCACCGCATTCCCGGGCGCAGGCCGCTCAGGGCGGCGGCCCAGCCGCCCTGGCTCAGTTGTCCGGTCCGCGCGACGATGTCCGCCTCGATGATCCGGCGACGGCGCGGCCAGTCGGGCAGCACGGTGTGCCGCCAGACCCAGTGCAGGATTTCGGCGGCGCGTTGAGCCAGGTCGTCGCGGTCCAGGAGCTCCGGGAGCGGACGGCCACCGAGTGACACCACCAGGTCTGCTCGGGCGCGCTCGGGCGTGGTCGCCCGTACGGGGGCCAGTTCCTCCTCGAAGGACGGTGTGCCCTCACCCGTCGGTGTGGGGGTGATGAAGTCCGCGTTCCAGCTGCCGCCGAGGGCTGCGGGTACGAGCCGGGCGGCGACCGGGTCGGCGGCCTGGCGTGCGCGGTGGGCCGGCAGATGGGCGTCGAGCCAGGCCCGTTCACCGGGGTGCTCGGCCCGCCCCCTTTCCAGGGAGTTCAGGGCGGAGATGGTCTCGGCGAGCGGCGAGACGACGAACCGGCTCCCCGCGAGCGTGTCCGTGTTGATCTGCCACAGGCCCACGACGTCATGCCTCCACGTTTCGCCTCCACGCGAAACAGTAACGGTCGCCGTGGGCCGCCACCGAGACTCCCCGTATGCGCACCTACCGGGAACTCTTCCGAACGCCGCAGTTCGGACCGCTCTTCGCAACCAGTGCCGTGCAGGTCGCCGGGTCGACGATGAGCGGGCTGGCCCTCGGCACCCTCGTCTATGCCGCGACCGACTCGCCGCTGCTCGCCGCCCTGTCCATGTTCGGCTCCTCGCTCGCCCAGGTGATCGGGGCGGCCGTGCTGATGTCGGCGGCGGACCGGCTGCCGCCACGGGCCGCGATGACCGCAATGGCGCTCGTCTTCGGGCTGGCCACCGCCGTACTCGCCGTCCCCGGGCTTCCACTGCCGGCCGTCTTCGCGATCATCCTGACCGAGGGGGTGGTCGCCGCGGTGGGCGGCGGTGTGCGGTACGGACTGCTCAATGAGGTCCTGCCCAAGGACGGCTACCTGCTGGGGCGTTCCGTACTCAACATGTGCGTCGGCCTGATGCAGATCGGCGGGTTCGCGCTCGGCGGCCTTCTGGTGACGATGCTGTCCGCGCGCGGCGCGCTGCTCGTCGCCGCCGCCCTGTATCTGATCGGTGCGGCCGTGGCCCGGTTCGGGCTGGCCCGCCGTCCGCCGCGCGCCGCCGGGCGGCCGTCGGTCGCCGAGACCTGGCGGACCAACGCCGTTCTGTGGTCCTCGGGTCCGCGCCGCCGGGTCTATCTCGCGCTCTGGGTGCCGAACGGGCTGATCGTCGGCTGCGAGTCGCTGTTCGTCCCGTACGCCCCCGAGCACGCGGGGCTCCTCTTCGCCTTCGCCGCGCTGGGGATGCTCATCGGGGACACCGTGGCGGGCCGGTTCATCGCACAGCGTTGGCGGGGACGGCTGGCCATGCCGATGCAGTTGCTCCTGGCCGCCCCGTATCTGCTCTTCGCCGTGCGTCCGGCGCTGCCCCTGGCGTTCGCTCTGGCCGCGCTCGCCTCGGTCGGTTTCTCGGCGAGTCTGCTGCTCCAGGAGCGCCTGATGGCCCTGACCCCGAACGAGATCACCGGTCAGGCACTCGGTCTGCACTCCTCCGGCATGCTCACCATGCAGGGCGTCGCGGCGGCGCTCGCCGGTGCCATCGCCCAGCGGACCTCACCGGGGACTGCGATGACCGTGATGGCGGCGGCCTCCCTCGCGGTCACCCTGGCCCTGGCCGCGGCCGGACGCCGGGCTGCGCGAGCGGCGGACAACCTGGAGCCCCATGGGACTTCGGAAGCGGTGGACGTCACGGGTTCTGCTGGTCGACGAGCGTGACCGGCTCCTGCCGCTGTGCGGCAGGGGCCCGAGTGAGGACTTCAGTCACGCCCTCAGCCGACGGCGTTCGGAGCTAACTCGGGTGCCCTGTCGGACCATCGCTCGGTAGTTTTGGCCCTGTCTTGGCGGAGCATCCGCGCTCCTGACCGGTCTCGGTAAACCCCGAATGGGCAAAGGAAAGCATGTTAAATACGTATCGCGCTGTGCAGTTCACGGAATACGGCGGCCCCGAGGTACTGCGCGTTGTGGACCGCGAGGTGCCGCGCCCGGGTCCCTGGGAGGTGCTGGTGGAGGTCCGGGCCGCAGGGGTGAACCCGCTGGACTGGCAGCTGCGCAGCGGGGCCGTCGCGACGATGATGCCGGTGGAGTTTCCCGCGGTGCCCGGGGGCGACGTCGCCGGTGTCGTACGGGACATCGGCGAAGGCGTGAGCAATTTCGTGGCGGGTGACGAGGTCTTCGGCTCGATCGGCTTCGGCAGCTACGCCGAGTTCGTACTGGCCCCCGCGGCGCAGATTGCGCGAAAGCCCGGAAACGTGCCCTGGGAGATCGCGGCCGGACTGCCGGTGGCCGCCAACACGGCATACCAGGCACTCTGCGACCTCGATGTGAAGGCCGGGGAGACTCTGGTCGTGGACGGGGCCGCCGGCGGTGTCGGGTCCGTAACTGTGCAGATCGCCAGGCATCTCGGCGCCACCGTGATCGGTACGGCGAGCGAGCGCAACCACGCCTATCTGCGCTCGCTCGGCGCTGAGCCGGTGCTCTACGGGGAGGGGCTCGCCGGTCGGATCCGCACCATCGCGCCGAACGGCGCGGACGCGGCGTTCGATACCGCGGGAAAGGGCTCGTTGCCGGATCTCGTCGATGTGACCGGCGGGCCGGAACGCGTGGTCACGATCGCCGACCACCGGGCGGCGGAACACGGCGTGCGCTTTGTCTTCGCCGACGCCGGTGCGATCCGTGAGCGTCTTGAGCGGGCGGCCGCGCTGGCCGCGAACGACGAACTCACCCTGTCGGTGGCTCGCACGTACACGCTGTCCGAGGCGGCCGACGCCCACCGGGAGAGCGAAGGCGGCCACGTACGCGGCAAGCTCGTCATCGTTCCGGGCTGACGCCGGTATGCCGGGTGCGCCCGGTACGCCCGTCCCTGCCCCGGTTACGGCGAAAAAGTCAGTGGGGCGTGAACGCGTACTTCAGCAGCGGCAGCACGCGCCCCGGGACCGAGCCCGAAGGGGTCGCCCCGATCCGTACCGCGCCCATCGCCAGGTAGAACGGCTCCGCGTTCGGGTCGGCGTCGATGGTGAGGCGTACGAAACCGAGGCGGCGGGCCTCCGTGGTCGTGTGCTCGAACAGGAGCCGTCCGATGCCCCGACCGATCGCGTCCGGGGCGACGAACATCATGCCGAGGGCGCCCTCGGGCGGAGTGCCGTCCAGGGTGGTGAAGCCCAGGACGCGGCCGCCCTCCTCGGCGACCGCGGTGCGGCGGCGGTCGATGTCGGCCGGGTGCATGGTGAGTTCGTCACGGCAGGCGGCGAGGAACGCCTCGTCGTAGCCCCAGTGGGCCTTCGATGCCAGGGCCAGCTCGGTCAGTGCCGCGGCCTCGGACCGCCGTGCCGGTCGTACGTTCATGTCCGCCCGAATCCCTTCCCTCAGCCCCCTCGGCAGCTCGCCGCACCCGAGACTGTCAGACCGCTCCTAGCCAGTGTGCATGAGTGAGTCCTGGACCCACTGCTGCGTTCTGGGCGCATCCCGAACGGTGTTGGATGCGCTGGGTTCCCGCTTTCTCGTCCCGTTCGGCGGCACGTCTCCGGGGGCGTGGTCCGTTGCGGGTGGGCGGGTTCCCTCACGCCCCCGGTTGCCTGGCCTGGCCTGGGCGGTCCGATGCCCCGCACGATCACTCCGGTCGTGTGGGGGCGGTGCCGTCCGACGCCGGACCGGGTGTCCGAGGGCGCGTCGTCCGATCGCGATGCCGGCGGCATCGTGACGGGACATTCTGCGGTGCGGGGTGGCCAGCGGTTTCTGCCAGTGCTGGGCACCCCACATCGAGGTGTAGGCGGGGTCGACCGCGACAATGCTCAGGCCCTGTTCGGCGGCCATGGAGACCAGCCGGGCCTTGAGTTTGCCGGTCGGGATGCCGGAGATGAGCTGCCGGAACCGCTTCTTGCGGCCGTGCTTCTCGCGGGTCTTCTCGGCGGTGAAGTCGAGGTCTTCGATGCCGATCGCGGCGACACCGGCCTGCTTGGCCCAGTTGATCAGCCGGGTCAGGGCGTGGCGGATCTGTGCGTCGCGGTGACCGGCCGAACCGGACAGGTCGTAGCCGAAGCGGTGCGGGTCGCCGACCGGGTTGCCATGCCGGTCGAGGTGGTAGCCGGCGAAGTGGTCGGCGTTGGTGTCGACGCCGATCATGCCCCGGGCTTGGGCCGTCTCCAGCGGGATGGTCTGCACGACGGGGCGTTGCCAGGACGCGGTCAGGTACCAGCGGCCACGGCCGGTGTCGAGGTGGATGCGGTAGGCGACGGCCCGGTTGGCGGTGATGCGGTCGGCCCACTCCTGACCCCGGTGCGCAAACGCCACGGTGGAGGTGAGTGTCTACCGGCCGTGCTTGGCGTTGGCCAGGTGCGCGAGCGGGGCGGGCAGCTTGATGGACACTTCACCGTCCGAGGTGACGCGGATCGTCTCGTTCCCGAACCGCTTCCCCGACTCACCATCCGCGGCGATGAACCAGCGTTCAGCTTCCCAGCGTTCTCGCCACTGCTCTTCGGTGAGCTGGGCCTGGGTGAGCTGGGCCTGGGTGAGGTGGTGGCGGGTGTTGAGGAGGCGTTTGCCGCCCCGCACGACCCGGACGCGTCCCGCCTGCCGGTCACGGACCGCGGCATCGTGCCGGGCTTCCAGCGCCGCGAGGCGGCGGGACTTGTGGAACCACTCGTCCTTGGAGCGGTAGCCACCGGCCGCCCGCTTCGTTCCCGACGCGCCGATCGGGAGGGACAGGCGGTGCCGCAGCGTCCCGATCCCGGCCTCCAGATTCCGGATGTGCGCCGCCTGACAACGGCGCGCCAGCGCCCACTGATCGTGCGTGGCCTTGGTGATCGCACCGGCGATCCGCGACGATGACTGTGCGGTCAGGTCCCGCTTGCGCGACGCCCAGGTGTCCGCGCTGTGCTCCAGACCATCCGCACAACGGGTCCTGAGATCACGGGAAGCCAGACGGCCCTGGTGCTCACCGACCGCACGCAGGACTATCTCGTCCTGGGGGGTGAGGTGCTTGAGACGGTCCCGGACCGCCACCCCGCACGGCCCGGGCACCACGAACGGTGCCGCCAACTCCCGCACACCACCCACCACAACACCCCCTCCCACGAGACCGGACAACCACTACCCAGCCCAACGAGCACCAGCCGCCAAGGTCACCCATTCGACCCCAGAACTTCCGTTCCCACTCGGTGAACCCGCCGACAGGACTCACTCCCGCTCACTACAACGCACTTCAGCTCAGCAAACCGACAGCAGCTCACAACCCCTCCGGCATGCTGCACGCATGGACACCACGGACTTCTGGAATCTGATCGACGACGCCCGCGCACAGGTCACCGACCCCGAGGATGCGGAGGTCGTCGTCGAGCGGGCCTCCGCGCTGCTCGCCGCCCGGCCCCGGGACGAGATCGTCGCCGCGCAGCAGCTTCTCTGGGACCTGATGGCCGCTTCCTACCGGGCTCCGCTCTGGGCGGCGGCGTACACGATCAACGGGGGCTGTTCCGACGACGGCTTCGACTACTTCCGGGGCTGGCTGATAGCGCAGGGGCGTGAGGTGTTCGAGCGGGTCGTCGCCGATCCGGACACGCTGGCCGAGCTGCCGGTGATCAGGGCCGCGGCGCCCGAGGGCCTGGAGATGGAGTGCGAGCGGATGCTCGGGATCGCCTGGGACGCGCATCGGGCGGCGACGGGTGAGAAGCTGCCCGACCACTCGTTCACGATCGACTATCCCGGCCTGGACCCGGAGTGGGACTTCGACTTCGACGACGCGGAGCGGGTCGCGCTGCGGCTGCCGGAACTGGACGCGCTGTACACGTGAGGTGCGGGGTCCGGACGGCGGCCGGACCCCGCACCGCACCATGTGCGATCAGTCGAAAATGGGGCCCTGGGTCCGGGTCCGCTTGATCTCGTAGAAGCCGGGGATCGACGCCACCAGCAGCGTGCCGTCCCACAGCTTCGCCGCCTCCTCGCCCTTCGGGGCGGGGGTGACGACCGGGCCGAAGAAGGCGATCTGCTCACCGTCCGAGCCCGGGACGGCGATGACCGGGGTGCCGACGTCCTGGCCGACCTTGTCGATGCCCTCCTTGTGGGAGGCGCGCAGCTCGGCGTCGTACACGTCCGAGTCCGCGAAGTCCGCCAGCTCGACCGGCAGGCCGATGTCCTGGAGCGCGCCCACGATCGCCTCGCGGGTGGGGCCCTCGCCCTGGTTGTGGAAGCGGGTGCCGAGCGCGGTGTAGAGCGGGCCGACGATCTCGTCGCCGTGCTTCTGCTGGGCGGCGACGACGACGCGTACCGGGCCCCAGGCCTTGTTCTCCAGGAGGTCGCGGTACTCCTCCGGCAGCTCGTCGAGCTTGTCCTCGTTGAGAACGGCGAGGCTCATCACATGCCAGCGGACCTCGACGTCGCGGACCTTCTCCACCTCCAGCATCCAGCGGGAGGTCATCCAGGCCCAGGGGCAGAGCGGGTCGAACCAGAAGTCGGCAGGGGTCTTGCCGGTCGCCGTGCTGTTGTCAGACATGTCTCTCCTCGTAAGGGCATTCGCACCTGTGCGCGAGAACGCCTCAGGACGCACCGGCCATTCCCGTATGCCGGGCCGAGTAGTGACATGGGAGGATCAAACTATTCGAACGTGACACAAAGGAGTGTGCCGTGCCCGGTGAGAACCTGTCCCGCGACGAGGCCCGTGTGCGGGCCGAGCTGCTGACCGTCGACGGCTACGAGGTCGCTCTCGATCTGCGTTCCGCCGTCGGTGGGCCCGACGGGGACGGCGACGGGGCCTCCTCCGGTCCGCGGACCTTCCGCTCGGTGACCACGATCCGGTTCCGCACCGCGCGGGCGGGGGCGTCGACCTTCGCGGATCTGGTGGCGCCGAGCGTGAACACTGTGACGCTGAACGGGCAGCCGCTCGACCCCGCCGTCGTCTTCGACGGAACGCGGGTGGCGCTGGAGGAGCTGCCGGAGGGCGACAACGTCCTGGTGGTCGACGCGCAGTGCGCGTACAGCCGGACCGGCGAGGGGATGCACCGGTTCGTCGACCCGGAGGACGGCGAGGTCTACCTCTACACGCAGTACGAGCCGGCCGACTCGCGGCGGGTCTTCGCGAACTTCGAGCAGCCCGACCTGAAGGCCCCCTTCCGCTTCGAGGTGACGGCGCCCGAGGGCTGGACGGTCTGGAGCAACGGCGCCGAGGAGTCGCGGGACGGCGAAGTGCGGCGGTTCGCCGAGACGAAGCCGATCTCGACGTACATCACGGCGATCGTGGCCGGTCCGTACCACTACGTCACCGACTCCTACACCCGCACGTTCGACGACGGCACGGAGCTGGAGATCCCGCTCGGCGCGATGTGCCGCAAGGGCCTCGCCCGGCACTTCGACGCGGACGACGTCTTCCTCGTCACCAAGCAGGGCCTGGACTTCTTCCACGACAACTTCGACTACCCGTACCCGTTCGGGAAGTACGACCAGGCGTTCGTGCCCGAGTACAACCTCGGCGCGATGGAGAACCCGGGCTGTGTCACGTTCCGCGAGGAGTACATCTTCCGCGGCAAGGTGACCCAGGCGTCGTACGAGAGCCGGGCCAACGTCATCCTGCACGAGATGGCGCACATGTGGTTCGGCGACCTCGTCACCATGCAGTGGTGGGACGACCTGTGGCTGAAGGAGTCGTTCGCCGACTTCATGGGCGTCTTCGCCATGGTCGAGTCGACCCGCTTCGAGGACGGCTGGATCACCTTCGCCAACAACCGCAAGTCCTGGGCGTACCGCGCCGACCAGCTGCCGTCCACGCACCCGATCACGGCCGACATCCGTGACCTGGAGGACGCCAAGCTCAACTTCGACGGCATCACCTACGCCAAGGGCGCCTCGGTGCTGAAGCAGCTGGTGGCGTACGTGGGGCGGGACGCGTTCCTGGAGGGCGCCCGGCGCTACTTCAAGAAGCACGCCTACGGCAATACTCAGCTGGGCGATCTGCTGTCCGTCCTGGCCGAGACGTCCGGTCGGGACATGACCGCCTGGTCCCGGTCGTGGCTGCAGACCGCGGGCGTCAACTCGCTGACCCCGGTGGCGACATACGACTCGGCGGACCGGATCACGGAGCTGGCGGTTCTCCAGGAGGCGGCCGCTTCCCACCCGGAGCTGCGGCCGCACCGGGTCGCGGTCGGCCTGTACCGGCGGGCCGCCGACGGCAACCTGATGCGGTACGCGCGCGCCGAGGTGGATGTGGCGGGGCCGCGCACGGTGGTCGGGGAGCTGGCGGGGGCCGAGCGGCCCGAGCTGATCCTGGTCAACGACGACGACCTCACGTACTGCAAGGTCCGCTTCGACGAGGCGTCCCTCGACACGTTGCGCGCGCACCTCGGTGACATCACCGACCCGCTGGCGCGGGCGCTGTGCTGGTCCGCGTTGTGGAACCTGACGCGGGACGGGCTGATGCCGGCCCGCGACTTCCTCTCGCTCGTGCTGGCCTTCTCCGGCCGGGAGTCCGACATCGGCGTCCTGCAGATGCTGCACGCCTGGACCCGGACCGCGCTCGTCCACTACGCCGCCCCCGAGTGGCGTGAGGAGGGCGGCCGGGCGCTGGCCGAGGGTGCGCTGCGGGAGCTTCGGATCGCCGAGCCGGGCAGCGAGCACCAGCTGGCGTGGGCGCGGTTCTTCGCGGCGGTCGCCGACTCGGACGCGGACTTCCAGCTGCTGTCCGGGCTGCTCGACGGTTCGGCCCGGATCGACGGGCTGGACGTCGACCAGGAGTTGCGGTGGGTGTTCCTGTCCCCGCTGGCCGCGCACGGGGTCGCCGACGAGGCGGTGATCAACGCGGAACTGGCGCGGGACAACACGGCGTCCGGCAAGCGGCACCAGGTGCGGTGCCTGGCCTCCCGGCCGTCCGGGGCGGTCAAGGCGCAGGCGTGGGCGGCGGTGGTGGAGTCGGACGCGCTGTCCAACGCGCTGGTGGAGGCGACGATCGCGGGGTTCGAGCAGCCGTCGCAGCGGGAGTTGCTGGCGCCGTACACGGCTCGGTACTTCGAGGCGATCGAGCGGGTGTGGGCCGAGCGGTCGATCCAGATCGGGATGGCTGTGGTGAGGGGTCTGTTCCCGGCCCTGCAGGACGACCCGTCGACGCTGGCGGCTACGGATGCGTGGCTGACCGCGCATGCGGATGCGGCGCCGGCGCTGCGGAGGCTGGTACTGGAGGCTCGGGACGATCTGGCACGGGCGTTGCGGGCGCAGGGGTGCGACGCGGGGGCGGCGGCCGGGGTCTGACGGGTGTGCCTGGGCCGGGTGCTCCGGCGCTGTCCTCGATCTCCCCCATGGCCCACAGGGCATGGAGGACCCTCTCGACGGGCTTGATTTTCCGGCCCGTCGAGGGGGTGGGGGCTGTGGAGGGTGCCGTGCCCGGCGGCCCGCCAGCGGTTCCGTCCTCGAACGCCGGACGGGCTGAAAGTGGCCAGGTCGACCCTTTTCGGTCGTCGAACGCGTGTACTTTAGGACGGCGTTGTCCTGAATTGTCAACGGGCGTGTAACAGGGGTTAGCGCCCCGACCGCGTGCGGGATACCCCGGAACATGACCCAGAACACCCCACTCTCTCCCTGCCGCCTCCGCATCACCGGCGACGTCCGTCAACGCGTGCTGTCCGCAGCGCAGTTGAGAGCAAACGGCGTCTCCGCCGCGGAGGCTGCCGCGCGCTGCAGGACCGGTGGGCCGTGGCAGCAGCCGCTGCCCGGTGTGTACGTCCTGCACCCGGGACCGCCCACCGGCGAGGAACGGCTGCGTGCCGCCCTGCTGTACGCGGGCCGGCCGGCGGCCTCCGGCCGCCGGGGCGTACCCGCGCAGCCCGGGCCGGACACGGAGCCCGGGTACGGCGAGGCCATGGTCACCGGGCTTGCCGCGCTCACCCTGTACGGCTTCGCGGCCACGCCGCCGCCCGCGTCGTCGGACCGGATCGATGTACTGGTGCCGCGCATCCGGCGACTGCGCTCGGTCCGGTACGTACATCTGGTGCGGGCCTCCGAGCCGCCCCGCCCCGAGCAGGTGCACGGCTTGCCCGTGGCCCCGGTGGAGCGGGCACTTGCCGACGCGGTCGCCGGGCTCGGAGACACCTCGGCCGTACACCGTCTGCTCACCGAGGCGGTCCGCGACGGACACTGCGAGCCGGCCGCCGTCGTACGCGAGTTGAACCGGGCCGGACTGCTGGGCCGCCCCCATGTGGTGAACGCCGTCGACTCGTTGCTCGCCGAGGGCCGGGCGCTGGCGGAGGGCCGGCTGTACAACATGGTGCGGACGTACGGCCTGCCGGAGCCGCTCTGGAACGTGGACCTGCGGCTGCCCGGCGGCCCGCATCTGGGCGGGGTGGACGCCTACTGGCCCGAGGAGGCGGTCGCCGTGGTGCTCGACACCAGGGCGCCCCGGCACAGCAGGCTCGACGACGGCCGGCGCCGGGAGGATCACGACGCACAATGGTCCGCGTACGCCGCCAAGCGGGAGCATCTGGAGCGGCTCGGCGTCACCGTCGTCCATCTTTCACCGAAGAAGCTCCGCGACGCCCGGGAGCAGCAGGCGGTCGTGGTGCGCACGGCGCTGATGGCGGCGTCCGACCGTGAACCGGCCGCGTATGTGATGATCCTGCCTCGTTGAGGACGGGCCACAGAGGCCACTTATTCACCATTTCGTCCCTGATGGCACATCAGCCCCGCTGGCGGAATTCCGCCATGTCCTGATCTCGCCCACCTCAACCCTCCACAAACCCCTGTCATTTACGAAAGGGTGAGCGGTCATCCGGTACCGAATTCCGGACTCTCTCTTTCACTTCAGGGATGCTGATGACCTCCGAGTCCCCCAGTTCCATACCCGGGGCGAGACGCGTGGCCCGAGTCGCGGCTGCCGCCGGCCTGGTGGCCGCGCTGGCCGCCACCGGCGCCGCCCCGGTCTTCGCCGCCGATGATCCTGCCCCCGCTCCCGTCAAGTCCGCCGCCAACGGCGCCACGGCCGACAAGCTCGGCACAGCCGATGCCGATGTTCTGGCCAAGGCCAAGGCCAAGGGCGAGAAGAACGTCACGATGATGGTCGCCACCGCTCCCGGTGCGACCGAGCAGGTCACCGAGCAACTGGACGCCGTCAAGGGGTCCGTGCTGGGACGTGCGTACGACAAGCTCGGCTACGTACGGGCCACCGTGCCCACCGCGTCCGCCGAGGCGACCATCAAGGCGGCCTCCAAGCTGTCGTCCGTCCACGGCATCGATCTCAAGCAGGAGATCAAGCTGGACGACCCGACGCCCACGGCCGACCGGGCCGCCGGGGCTACGACGAAGTCCACGGGCACCTACCCGGCGCCCGGCAAGAAGACGCCGGCGAAGAACCCGTACAACCCGTCCTTCGAGACGGGCGCGGTCGACTTCGTCAAGCAGCACCCGAAGGCCGACGGCCGGGGCGTGACCATCGGCATCCTGGACTCGGGGGTCGACCTCGGTCACCCGGCGCTCCAGAAGACCACCACCGGCGAGCGCAAGATCGTCGACTGGGTGACGGCCACCGACCCGGTCAGCGACAGCGACGGCACCTGGCTGCGGATGACGGCCTCGGTGACCGGCCCGACCTTCACCATCGGCGGCCGCACCTACTCGGCACCGGCCGGCTCGTACAAGATCCAGCTCTTCTCCGAGGCCGCCACCAAGGGTGGCGACATGGCCGGAGACCTGAACCGCGACGGTGACACCACCGACGTCTGGGCCGTGCTCTACGACCCGGTCACCGGCACCACCCGCGTCGACCTGGACAACGACGCGAACTTCTCGAACGACGCCGTCATGAAGCCGTACAAGGACGGCCACCAGGTCGGCTACTTCGGCACGGACAACCCGGCGACCGATGTCGTCGAGCGCATCCCGTTCGTCGTCGAGACCCGCAAGAACGTCGTGTACAACGCGGCCGGCGACAAGGCCGACTACGTCAGCATCGGCGTCATCGAGTCCGAGCACGGCACCCACGTCGCGGGCATCACCTCCGCGAACGGCCTGTTCGGCGGCAAGATGAACGGTGCCGCGCCCGGCGCGAAGATCGTCTCCTCGCGTGCCTGCACCTGGTCCGGCGGCTGCACCAACATCGCGCTCACCGAGGGCATGATCGACCTCGTCGTGAACCGCGGTGTCGATGTCGTCAACATGTCGATCGGTGGCCTGCCGCCGCTCAACGACGGCAACAACGCCCGCTCCGAGCTCTACAAGCGGCTCATCGACATCTACGGCGTCCAACTGGTCATCTCGGCCGGCAACGACGGCCCGGGTGTGAACACCATCGGTGACCCCGGCCTCGCCGACCATGTCATCTCCGTCGGCGCGTCCATCTCCAAGGAGACCTGGGCCGCCAACTACGGCTCGAACGTCACCAAGAAGTACGACATGCTGCCCTTCTCCTCGCGCGGTCCGCGTGAGGACGGCGGCTTCGCGCCGATCCTGACCGCGCCCGGCGCCTCCATCAACACCACCCAGACCTGGCTGCCCGGCGGCCCGGTCAAGGAGTCGGGCTACTCGCTTCCGGCCGGTTACTCCATGCTGCAGGGCACCTCGATGGCCTCGCCGCAGGCCGCCGGTGCGACCGCGCTGCTGCTGTCCGCCGCGAAGCAGAAGCACATCGAGCTGCCCCCGGCCGATCTGCGTACGACGCTGACCAGCACCGCCACCCACATCCAGGGTGTGCCCGCGCACGCCCAGGGCTCCGGTCTGATCAACATCGTCGGTGCCTGGAAGCAGATCGAGAAGCAGGGCGCCCCGGCGCACGAGTACTCGGTGAAGGCCCCGGTCGACACCGCGATCGACTTCGCGCTGAAGACCCCCGGCTTCGGTACCGGTCTGTACGACCGCGAGGGCGGCCTGAAGGCCGGCCAGAAGAAGTCGTACGACGTCACGATCACCCGCACCACGGGACCGGACAAGGCCGTCAAGCACCGGCTGTCGTGGAAGAACAACGACGGCACGTTCAAGCTGACCGGTCCGAGCACGGTCTCCCTGCCGCTCGGCGAGCCGGTCACCGTCAAGGTCCAGGCGAAGCCGGGCAGCGCGGGCGTGCACAGCGCGATCCTGCAGGTGGACGACAGCAAGACCGTCGGCGTGGACCAGCAGATCCTCTCCACGGTCGTCGTCTCCACGCCGCTCGTGAAGCCCTCCTACGCGTTCAAGGCGTCGGGCTCGGTGCAGCGCAACGGCACCACGTCGTACTTCGTGACCGTGCCGGAGGGCGCCAAGACCCTTGAGGTCGCGATGGGCGCGCTGCGCTCGGGCAGTCAGACCCGCTTCATCTCCATCCACCCGTACGGGGTGGCGGTCGAGGACAGCGGGACGCCGTTCTGCTACCCGAACTACGAGAACCCGGCCAACACCTGCCGCCCGGACGTGCGCTCCTACAAGGACCCGCAGCCCGGCGTCTGGGAGATCGAGGTCGAGGCACGGCGTACGTCGCCGCTGCTGGACAACCCGTACAAGCTGGACGTCTCGCTGCTCGGTGCGACCTTCGACCCGGCGGTGCAGACCATCGCCGAGGCCAAGGTCGGCACGCCGGCCGCGGTGAACTGGAAGGTCACCAACAACGCCGGTGACCTGGAGGGCACGCTCAAGGGCGGCTCGCTGGGCTCGGCCAAGGTCGCCACCCCGTCGATCAAGACGGGCGACGAGCAGGAGTACACGGTCACCATCGGTGAGGGCGTCGAGAAGCTGGACGTCGCCATCGGCGGTACGTCGGACGCCAACGCCGACATCGACCTGTACGTCTACCAGGGCAACACCGAGGTCGGCAGCTCCACCACGGCCGGGTCCGAGGAGTCGGTCAGTCTGGTGAAGCCCGCCGCCGGTACGTACACCGTCGTGATCGACGGCTACTCCGTACCGTCCGGCACGACCACGTACAACTACCGCGATGTGTACTACGCACCGTCGCTCGGCACGATCAAGGTCGACGAGTCGAAGGCCGTGAACCTGGCCAACGGCGCTTCGGCCCAGATCGGTGCCGAGGTCTCGGTCGCCGGGGCGGCCCCCGAGGGCCGGCAGTTCTTCGGCGAGGTCCACCTGGTGAACAGCCGCGGGACCGCGGCGGGCACCGGCAGCGTCGTGATCGAGAAGGTCACGCCGTAGCGGTGACCGCGGTCGCCGTGTGATCCGTACGACAGTGGGGCGGGCGCTCTGAGGAGCTCCCGCCCCACTGCTCCGTTCCCGACCGGGCGGGCACTGTCCGCAGCGCGGACAATGGATTGGACAAGGAAGCCGTGGACATACGCATCATGGAGCGGCAACCGTGCCAGTTCGTACGTTTGAAGGAGTCCCTGTGAAGGTCGGAATCGTCGGCGCCACCGGTCAGGTCGGCACAGTCATGCGCAGGATCCTGGCCGAGCGGAAGTTCCCGGCCGACGAGCTGCGGCTGTTCGCCTCCGCGCGCTCCGCGGGCTCCACCATCGAGTGGGAAGGCCGGGAGATCACCGTCGAGGACGCCTCGACGGCCGATTACTCCGGGCTGGACATCGTGCTGTTCTCGGCCGGTGGCGCGACGTCGAAGGCGCTCGCCGAGAAGGTCGCCTCGCAGGGCGCCGTCGTGATCGACAACTCCTCCGCCTGGCGCAAGGACCCCGAGGTCCCGCTGGTCGTCTCCGAGGTCAACGCGCACGCGATCGCGAACCGGCCCAAGGGCATCATCGCCAACCCGAACTGCACCACGATGGCCGCCATGCCCGTGCTGCGCCCGCTGCACGACGAGGCCGGCCTCCAGACGCTGACCGTCGCCACCTACCAGGCGGTGTCCGGCTCCGGCGTGGCCGGTGTCGCCGAGCTGCACGGCCAGGCGTCCAAGGTCGTCGCCGACGCCGACAGGCTCACCCACGACGGCGGGGCCGTCGACTTCCCCGAGCCGGGTGTCTACAAGCGCCCGATCGCCTTCAACGTGCTGCCGCTGGCCGGGTCGATCGTCGACGACGGCTCCTTCGAGACCGACGAGGAGCAGAAGCTCCGCAACGAGTCCCGCAAGATCCTGGAGATCCCGGAGCTGAAGGTGTCCGGCACCTGCGTCCGGGTGCCGGTCTTCTCCGGCCACTCGCTCCAGGTCAACGCACGTTTCGCCCGTCCGATCAGCGTCGAGCGCGCATACGAGCTGCTGAAGGACGCCCCGGGAGTCGAGATCTCCGAGATTCCCACCCCGCTGCAGGCGGCCGGCAAGGACGCCTCGTTCGTCGGCCGGATCCGGATCGACGAGACCGTGGACAACGGCCTCGCGCTCTTCGTCTCCAACGACAACCTGCGCAAGGGCGCGGCGCTGAACGCGGTACAGATCGCGGAGCTGGTGGCGGCGGAGCTGAACGGCTGACGCCTCGCACATGAAAGGGCGGCCACCGGTGTTCGGTGGCCGCCCTTTCGTTTCCGTCAGAGGGCGAGGTGCCGGCGCAGGGCGGCGTCGATCTCGGCCATGCGCTGGCGGGGGATGGTGCCGACCCGCTTCAGGACACGGTCGGGGGACACCGCCCGTACCTGCTCGCACTGGGCCTTCGAGTCCTTCAGCAGACGGCTCTCGTCGGCCCTGACCAGGACCTGGAACGTGAGAACACGCGCGGTGTTCGAGGTCAGTGGCACTACGGTGATCACGCCTCTCCCGCTGAGCTCGACGGACCGGTTGGCCGCATTGTTGGACACGATCACAGCCGGCCTGACCTTGTTGGCCTCGCTGCCCCTGGCCGGCTCCAGATCGACCAGATGGATGTCGCCTCTACGCATCGGCGATTCCGTCCCCGACCGTGCGGTCCCAGAGCGCAGCGTCCTCGCTCGCGTCCCACTCCTCGAACGCCTCCGTGTACTCCGCCTCCAGACCGGCGGCACGCAGCAGCTCGATGGCGGCGTGTATCACCGCGGACCGGGAATCCGCATCGGTCTTCATGGCGTACTCGTCGACGAAGGCGACATCCTCCTGCGGCAGGCTCACACTGATCTTCATACCATCGATGCTACCGCAGTGGCATACCCATAGCTACTCCACTCGGGCATGCGACGTGGAAGGATGACCGGAAACGTCACATACCAAGGAGATGACCGCGTGCCTGGCACCAATCTGACCCGCGAAGAGGCACAGGAGCGGGCGCGCCTGCTGACCGTGGACGCGTACGAGATCGATCTCGACCTCTCCGGAGCGCAGGAGGGCGGCACCTACCGGTCCGTGACCACCGTGCGCTTCGACTCCGCCGAAGCCGGTGCGGAGACCTTCATCGACCTGGTCGCCCCGGCCGTGCACGAGGTCGAGCTGAACGGCAAGTCGCTGGATGTCGCGGCCGTGTTCCGCGACTCGCGCATCAAGCTCCCGCACCTGGTCGCGGGCTCCAACGAGCTGAAGGTCGTCGCCGACTGCTCGTACACCAACACGGGTGAGGGCCTGCACCGCTTCGTCGACCCGGTCGACCAGCAGGCGTACCTCTACACCCAGTTCGAGGTGCCCGACGCACGCCGCGTCTTCGCGAGCTTCGAACAGCCCGACCTCAAGGCGACGTTCCGGTTCACGGTGAAGGCGCCGCAGGGCTGGACGGTCGTCTCGAACTCGCCGACGCCCGAGCCGCAGGACGACGTCTGGTCCTTCGAGCCGACGCCGCGCATCTCGACGTACATCACGGCGCTGATCGTCGGCCCGTACCACTCGGTGCACAGCAGCTACGAGAAGGACGGCCAGTCCGTTCCGCTCGGCATCTACTGCCGTCCGTCGCTGGCCGAGTTCCTCGACGCGGACGCGATCTTCGACGTGACGCGGCAGGGCTTCGACTGGTTCCAGGAGAAGTTCGACTACGACTACCCGTTCGCCAAGTACGACCAGCTGTTCGTCCCGGAGTTCAACGCCGGTGCGATGGAGAACGCGGGCGCGGTCACCATCCGCGACCAGTACGTGTTCCGTTCGAAGGTGACGGACGCGGCGTACGAGCGGCGTGCGGAGACCATCCTGCACGAGCTGGCGCACATGTGGTTCGGCGACCTCGTCACCATGGAGTGGTGGAACGACCTGTGGCTGAACGAGTCGTTCGCCACGTACACCTCGGTGGCCTGCCAGGCGTACGCGGAGGGCTCGAAGTGGCCGCACTCCTGGACCACGTTCGCCAACTCCGAGAAGACCTGGGCCTACCGCCAGGACCAGCTGCCGTCCACGCACCCGATCATGGCGGACATCCGTGACCTGGACGATGTGCTGGTCAACTTCGACGGGATCACGTACGCCAAGGGCGCCTCGGTCCTGAAGCAGCTGGTGGCGTACGTCGGCATGGACGAGTTCTTCAAGGGCGTCCAGGCGTACTTCAAGGCGCACGCGTTCGGCAACACCCGGCTGTCCGACCTGCTGGGCGCGCTGGAGAAGACCTCCGGACGCGACCTGAAGACCTGGTCGAAGGCATGGCTGGAGACGGCGGGCATCAACGTCCTGCGCCCTGAGATCGAGACGGACGAGAACGGCCACGTCACGTCCTTCACGGTCCTCCAGGAGGCCCCGGCCCTCCCCGCCGGCGCGAAGGGCGAGCCGACGCTGCGGCCCCACCGCATCGCGATCGGCTGCTACGACCACGACGCCTCCGGCAACCTGGTCCGTACGAACCGGATCGAGCTGGACGTCGACGGCGCGCGCACCGCCGTGCCGTTCCCGGCCGGCACCACCCGCCCCGCCGTGATCCTGCTGAACGACGACGACCTCTCGTACGCGAAGGTCCGTCTCGACGAGGAGTCGCTGCGCGTCGTCACCGAACACCTCGGCGACTTCACCGAGTCCCTCCCCCGCGCCCTGTGCTGGGCCTCCGCCTGGGACATGACCCGCGACGGCGAGCTGGCGACCCGGGACTACCTCTCCCTGGTGCTCTCCAGCATCGGCAAGGAGTCGGACATCGGAGTCGTCCAGTCGCTGCACCGTCAGGTGAAGCTGGCGCTGGACCTGTACGCGGCGCCGGAGTGGCGCGAGGCCGGGCTGACGCAGTGGACCGAGGCCACGCTGGCGCACCTGCGTGCGGCGGAGCCGGGCAGCGACCACCAGCTGGCCTGGGCCCGCGCCTTCGCGGCGACGGCCCGCACCCCGCAGCAGACGGACCTGCTGCAGTCGCTGCTCGACGGCAAGGAGACGGTCGAGGGTCTGGCCGTCGACACGGAGCTGCGCTGGGCGTTCGTCGAGCGGCTCGCCGCCACCGGGCTGCTCGAAGAGGACGAGATCGCCGCCGAGTACGAGCGCGACAAGACGGCGGCGGGCGAGCGCCACGCGGCGACCGCCCGCGCGGCCCGCCCCACCGAGGAGGCGAAGGCGGAGGCATGGGCCTCGGTCGTCGAGTCCGACAAGCTGCCGAACTCCCTCCAGGAGGCGGTCATCGCCGGCTTCGTCCAGACCGACCAGCGCGAACTGCTGGCCCCGTACACGGAGAAGTTCTTCGCAGCGGTCAAGGGCGTCTGGGAGTCGCGCAGCCACGAGATGGCGCAGCAGATCGCCGTCGGCCTGTACCCGGTTCTCCAGGTCTCGCAGGCCACCCTGGACACCACCGATGCCTGGCTGTCCTCGGCTGAGCCGAACGCGGCCCTGCGCCGTCTGATGTCCGAGTCGCGTTCGGGTGTGGAGCGCGCACTGAAGGCCCAGGCTGCGGACGCGGCGGCGGCCACGGCGTAACGGCTTGGCGGTGAAGCAGTGAGGGGTGCCTCCCGCGACGGCGGGGGCGCCCCTTCCTCTCTCCCACCCGGCTGTCGGATCACAGCCGGAACTTGCCACCCGGGTCGACCACGGCCTTGACGGCGCTCGCGCCCGTGACGGGCGTGGGTGACCAGTCCGGCGTCTCGAAGCACCTTCGGATACTCCGAGACGCTGGGGCGCCGCATGGTGAAGCGTGCGGCTATGGCGCCTGCGGTCCGAGGACCGTTTTCGCGCAGGTTGTCCAGGACCTGGCGTCGCACGGGGCCGGCCGGAGCGGCGAAGACCGTGTCAGCCGTGGCCATGGGCCACACGCCCTCCGGCGGGGCCGAAGCCGGCACATCTCCGACGCGTGATCGCGTTCCCTCAGTCCGTCGCCGCCTGGGCGAGTGCACGTACCAGCGGGGTCGTGCGGTCCGTGCGCCAGATCAGGGCCCACTGGACGGGCGGGGCGTCGTAGAAGGGGAGGTAGACGACGTCGGTCTGCGCGTTGTAGCGCCGTCCCTCGTCGGGGACGGGGCAGACCGCGTCGCCTGCCGCGACGAGGGCAAGGATCTCGTAGAAGGTGGTGACGGCCGGGCCGCGGCGGACGGGGCGTCCGGCCGGCGTGCGGGTCGGCAGGACGGCGGTCTCCCAGTAGGTGGGTATGGGGCCTTTCAGGCGCGGGACGATGTGGTCGCCGAGTACCTCCAAGCTCACCGACTCCTGTCGGGCGAGCGGGTGGTCCGCGGCCACCATCAGGTTGAGCGGTTCCTCGCGCAGCACCACACCGACGGTCAGGTCCGGCTCCCGGACCGGCAGCCAGGTGGTGACCGCGTCGACCTCGCCGGCCCGCAAGGCTCCGAACGGATCGCTGAAGAATACTTCCCGGAACCGGAGTTCGGCGGACGGGTGCCGGGCCCGGAAGCGGGTCAGGACCGGGGCCATGCCGTGCATCTGTGCGCCCATGACCCCCAGCGTCAGCGTGCCGGCCGATTGGCGGGCGACGTTGATCGCCTCCGCCAGGGCTTCTTTGGTGCCCTCATATGCCGGCTTCAGCCGCTGGAGCAGCACCTATCCGACGGGGGTCAGCCGCACCTGGCGGCTTGTGCGCTCGAAGAGCTGGGCGCCGATGGCGCGTTCCTGCTTCTTGATCGCCTGGCTGACACGGGCCGGGGAAACATGCAGGCGCTCGGCGCTGCGGCCGAAGTGGAGCTCCTCCGCGAGCGTCAGGAAGATCTCAATGTCCCGCAGTTCCATCGTGTCCCCCGATTCCATTCCGGTCCTCGGAATCGTAAATCTCTGGGTTAACGATCATAACTGGAGGAGCCGTTGTTCTTGGGCTGCCCCCCTAGCTAGCATGCTGGTGACCGGGCCGGGAGGCTTCCCGCAGGTGACATGAGCCGGCGCGAGGCGGCAGGAATTGCCCGCTCAAGTCGGCCGACGGCCCGGAAGGCGCGCACCTCATCGTCCGTGGGGTCGCGCCGCCCAGCGCTCGCTCGCCGCGAACCCCCTTGGAGAGATTCCCGCGTGACACCTGATCCGAGCACCGTCCACCCCTGCCCGCCCACGAGCGTGTCGTCTTCCTCAAGCCACTGGTCGACTGGACGAACGTCGTGGCGGGTGACTTCACCTACTACGACGACCCCGACGGCGCGACCGACTTCGCACAGCGCAACGTGCTGTACGCGTACGGTCCGGAACGGCTGATCATCGGCAAGTACTGTGCGATCGCGACGGGCACCCGGTTCCTGATGGCGGGCGCCGACCACCCGTCAATGGGGGTGTCCACCTTCCCTTTCACCATGTTCGGCGGGGAGTGGGCCGAGCGGACTCTCGACCTCGTCACCGGCATGCCCAGCCGAGGTGACACCGTGGTCGGCAACGACGTGTGGTTCGGATACGGAGCCACCGTGATGCCGGGGGTACGGATCGGCGACGGTGCGGTGATCGCGGCCGGAGCGATGGTCACCGCCGACGTGCCGCCGTACACCGTCGTGGGCGGCAATCCGGCCCGGACGATCAGACAGCGCTTCGACGACGGCGACATCGAGCGGCTCGCCCGGGCCGCCTGGTGGGACTGGCCCGTCGAGCTGGTGACCAAGCACGCCCGGACCATCATGGCTGGATCCCCCAAGGACATCGGGGGCATCGCCGCCGCCGAAGGTCTGGAGCAGCAGTGACGCCCCGAACCGTCGAGGAGTACGCGGTGTCCGACCGCGAGAGCGGCCCGTACGCGCTCACCACGGGCCCGGACGGCGCGCTGTGGTTCACCCTGGTGCACAGCGGCAGGATCGGCCGGCTGGTCCCGGGACAGGAGCCGACCAGTCATCAACTCGCCCCGGACAGCGGTCCGACGGTCATCTGCAACGGGCCGGACGGTGCGCTGTGGTTCACGCAGTACCGGGGGCACCGGATCGGGCGGATCACACCCGCCGGCCAGGTGACGGAGTTCGCGCTGCCGACCGCGGAGTGCGGGCCCTTCGGCATCGCGGCGGGGCCGGACGGCGCGCTGTGGTTCACCGAGACCGCCGCCGACCGTATCGGCCGCGTCACCACCGACGGATCGGTCGCGGAGTACCCGCTGCCCCGCACCGGCGCGTTCCCCTCCATGATCGCCGCGGCCGGGGACTCGATGTGGTTCACCATGAACCGGGCCAACGCCATCGGCCGTATCGGCATGGACGGCCGCATCACGGTCCACGAGCTGCCCACCGAGGCGGCCGCACCGGTGGGGATCGCCGTGGGCCCGGACGGAAGTGTCTGGTTCACCGAGATCGCGGCCGGTCAGATCGGCCGGCTGACACCCGACGGCCGCATCACCGAGTACCCGCTGCCCGACCGTTCCGCCAGGCCGCACGCCGTCACGACCGACGCGGACGGAACGGCCTGGTTCACCGAATGGGGCGGGAACCGAGTCGGCTCGCTCACCTCCGGCGGCACGGTCACCGTCCATGACCTGCCGACCCCGGCCTCCGAGCCGCACGGCATCACGGTGGGCCCGGACGGCGCCCTGTGGACGGCCCTGGAGACGGGGGCACTGGCCCGCATCGAACCGACCACCACCTGAACCACCCTCACCACCAAGAGCACCGAGCAGAGGAACACCCCATGAAATACGCCCTCGTGATCTTCGAGACGGATGCGTCACGCGCCCTGATCCAGGCCGACCGCGCCGCCTACCGAAAGGCGTACGAGACCTGGATCGGCGAGCTCGCGGCAGCGGGCAAGCTGGCGGGCGGCGACGCCCTCGACACCGAGCACCAAGGCCCCGTCACCGTGCGCAAGACGGCGGACGGGTCCGCGGCGGTGACCGAGGGGCCCGTGCACAGCGGCGAGGAAACCCTCGGCGGCTGGTTCGTGCTGGAGGTGGCCGACCACGCCGAGGCCGTCGAACTGGCCCGCGGCTTCCCCACCCCGGAGGCGCTCGAAATCCGCCCGATCCTCGAATCGGCCTGAGCGGCATGCGGTCCTCGACACCCACGGCACGGACACCCGGCCTGCCCGACCAGCACGACATACCGGGCCCGGAGCGCGGTATCCCTTCACAGGAGTTGATTTGAAACCGACATCGGTGAGCTACCGGCCGCTGACCGGCCCCGAGGAGATCGATCTCTTCTGCCGGCTCTCCTACGTCCTCGACCACGAACTGACCGAGGACTTCGTCAACGGCTGCCGCCGCCCCGAGTGGGCATGGGTGGCCCTGGACGGCGACCGTCTCCTCGCCCGGCTCGCCTGGTGGACGACCCCGGGCGGTGACGTCCCGCTGCAGTTCGACTTCTTCGACATCGACGACACGCTGCCCCGGGCCGACCGCGACGAGATCGGCCTGCGGCTGTTCGAGACGGCGACGGCGACCGTCTTTCCGGCGGGCGCGAAGCTGCCGGAGTACGGCCGCTTCGTCCCGCCCGACTGGCACGAGGACCCCGCGGCCCGCGAGGTGGTCGAATCCCGCACGCGCGTGCTGGAGAGCACCGGAGCACGGCTGCTGGTCGAGCGCCTACGGCTGCAGTGGACCCCGTCGTCCCTGCTCCCGGAGTCCAGGGGGCGTCTCGTCTTCCGCCCGGTGGCCAACCGTGAGGACCTCCTCGCCCTGATGACCCCGGTCATGGAGGGCACCCTCGACGCCCACGGCCAGGCGGACCTGGCATCCGGACTGAGCCCGCGCGAAGCGGCGGAACAGCACTACGACGGAGAGTTCGCCGGGTTCAAGAGCCCGCACGAGTGGTGGCGCATCGCCGAACTCCCCGATGGGGGAGGTCCGGTGGGCTTCGTGGTCCCGGCCCGCAACAGCTACCACCCGATCATCGCGTACATCGGTGTCCTGCCCGCACACCGCGGCAACGGCTACATCGACGAGATCCTCGCCGAGGGCACCCGCATCCTGGCCGCCGAGGGCGTCGACCGGATCAGGGCATCGACGGACCTCGGCAACGTCCCCATGGCGAAGTCCTTCGCCCGCGCCGGATACGTCAACTTCGAACGCTCCCTCAACCTGGTCTGGGACTGACCCTGCCGCTGCCTGACCCGCGATGCGGGTCAGGCAGCGGGCGAACTCCATCGCGAGCATCTTCGGGGTGGCCGTCGGCGGGACGGTGACATGGAGGACCGGCAAGCCGGACCCCGTCGCGCGGGTGGCGCTTGCGCATGGCCGGCTCGTGAGCGCGGCCCAGTTGGGTCAGCTCGGTGGTTCTGCCCGTGCCGGAAGCACCCGAGAGGATCACGCCCCGGCGGGCGGAGATCCGGTGCCGGTTGAGCCGACATCCGCAAGGTCACGCCGTACCGGACAGGAAACCGCCCGTCGGGCGGGCGACGTCGCGCAGCCGTCCGACGGGCGGGGACAAAGGGAGTTACGGGAGAAAGGCGGTTGCGGGAGGAAGGGGTTGCGGGAAGGGGGTCATGCGCCCGGCTCCTCGTAGCGCCGGGCCAGTTCGGCCGCACCCGGCTCCGTCAGGCTGCCGTGCAGGCGCATGCGGGCGACTCCGCCGTCCGGGAAGGCGTCGAGACGGACGTGGGTGACGACCGCCCGGTCGCGGAGGGGGAAGCGGTGGAGGGTGTCGGGCTGGAGCCTGGTGCGGGGGATGATCTCGAACCAGTCGCCCGTCTCACCGTTGCGGCCCTGGAGGGCGATCCAGCCGGCCGCGTTGCCCTTGAGGTAGGCCGTGTCGATCTCGACCGCGCGAACCGCTCCCTGGGCGGGGAGGCGGAAGCGGACCCAGTCGTTCGTGTCGCGGACCCGGCGGCGGCGGTTCTCCCAGCCGTCGTCCATCTTGCGGGAGGTGCCGGGCAGGATGATCTGTGTCGGCGAGGAGTAGAAGCGGTCGGAGGCGTCCTCGTAACTGCCGCCGTTCAGCACCGAGATCAGGTCGAACGTACCGAGCGTGGCGAGCCAGGACGGATCGGGGAGGACCTCGCCGTGGACGCGGAGGCGGGCGATGCCGCCGTCGGGGTGCTGACGGAGTCGGACGTGGGTGCAGCGGCGGCCGCCGGTGATCTCGAAGCCGTTGGCAGCGTGGCCGCGTACGGGGGTCGGCGGGACGATCTCCTCCCACTTCACGTCGTCGGCGAGGAGTTCGGCGGGGCCGGGTGAGCCCTCGACCGCCGTTGCCTGGACCGAGACGCGCTGCGGGTAGTTGCCGCGGAAGTGGGCCGTGTCGACGACGATGCCGCGAATGATGCCCGGGGCGCCGAGGCGGATCAGGGCCCAGTCGTGCTCCTCGGGGGCCGGGAACGGATGGGCCGCGTCCGCGCCGCGTCGGCGGCGGGTCTCCCAGCCGTCCATGACCTTGCCCTTGTGGCCGAAGTGCTCGGGGTCGAAGACCGCGCGCTCCCGGACCAGGAGGTTCTCGCGCTGGGCGAAGAACTCGTCGTTGGCAGCGATCACGCCCGCGCCGAGGCGGCGGTCGGCGAGGTCGACGAGTTCGGTGAAGGGGAGGTCGGTGGTGCGGTAGTCGGCGTACGGGTCGCCACCGCTGTACGGAGCCGCATCGTTGGCGTGGGGGTCCTCGTGCCGGTTCTCATTCTGTTCGAAGGTCATGCGCCTACTGTCGCGGCGGACAATCCATTAGGTCCATCGAAAGTTTTTGCATTATTTATTCAGATGAAGTGAACGATGAGGCTGCTTCGATGAGCGCCGAGAGGACCCTGGCCACCGCCGGACCCGTTTCGGCCCCCTGTCGTACCGCCGCCACCACATGGCGTCGCGGCTGGTCCGCTTCCAGTGCGCGCATCACCACGCCGCCCCGGCTCTGCCGTTCCGCCGACGCCATGCGCGGGATCAGGGCAACCCCCATGCCCGCCTCGACCATGGACAGGATCGCCGTCCAGCCGGAGGCGCTGTGCGCCTGCTCGGGCACGAATCCGGCGGCCTCGCACGCGGCCGTCGTGATCTGCGACCAGGGGCCCGAGCCACCGAAGATCCAGGGGTCGCCGGAGAGATCCGCCAGACGGAGGGCGGGCGCCGCGGCGAGGCGGTGGTCCGCGGGCAGAGCCACGTCCAGCAGGTCCGCCAGCAGGGGCAGCACCGCGAACCGGGGGTCGCGGGCCGTCGGGGCGTGCGCGGCCAGGGACAGGGCGAGGTCCACGTCACCGGCGGCCAGGAGTTCGTACGCCTGCGCGGCCTCCGCTTCCCGCACCCGTACGTCCGGCCCCGGGCGCTCTTCGGCACGCAGCCGCTGGATCGCCGGCACGACGAGGGCGGGCACCGCGGTGGAGAACGCCGCGATCCGTACCTCGCCGGCCTCGCCGCGCAGATAGCCGGTCAGTTCGGCGTCGGCGCGCTCCAGTTGGGCGAAGACGGCCTCGGCGTGGCGCAGCACGAGGTGCGCCGCGTCGGTGAGGCGGACCCGTCGGCCCTGGGCCTCCAGGAGCGGTACGCCGAGCTGTCCGGACAGGTTGGACAGCTGCTGCGAGACCGCGGACGGGGTCATCAGCAGGGCCTGTGCGGTCGCGGTGACCGTGCCCCGGTCGCGCAGGGTACGGAGGATGCGGAGCTTCTTGACGTCCCACTCGATCATGGCCGCAACCTACCCGGGGTCCGGACCGGACACCCGGGTCCGGACATGCCTGTGCGCCGCACGGTACCGGGTACCTGCGGCGCACTCGGGAAGAGCGTGGGTGCTAGGCCTGCTTCTTGGACTTGTCGAAGATCATGACCAGGCCCGTGATGACCACGAACAGGGCGATGGGGGCCACGACGTACAGACCGATGGTCTCCATCACGCTCAGACCCGGACCGGGGTCGTCACCGTCGTCGCGGGTGAGCGCGAGCGCGGGGGACGACATGAGCAGCATCATCAGCGTCGTTCCGGCCGCGACGGCGCCGGCGCGCATAGCGTTCTTCTTGTCCACGGTGCAAACGTAGCGAACGCCCGGAACGGGCGCGCGCCCGGGGGTGCCGTACGGGGTCAGGGGCGGGATTCCGGATGGATTTCCGGGTGGGTTCCCGGGCGGTGCTCGCGAGGTTCGAAGACCTCCATCAGCCGGTGCAGGCGGGGTGCTGCGGCGAGCTCCTCCAGGGTGACCGGGTGGCCCTCCGCGTCGGCGACGGGCAGTCGCCAGTTGGGGTACTGGTCCCAGGTGCCGGGGAGGTTCTGCGGACGGCGGTCGCCCAGTGTGTCGGGCAGCCAGACTCCGACCATGCGGGCGGGGGTACGCAGCAGGAAGCGGTGTACGGCGCGGACGGCGCCCTCCTCGTCGCCCTCCCCCTCGGGGAGCAGGCCCAGCCGGGCGAGATACCCCAGCCACTCGGCGGTGTCCGTCGCGTCCGCGGTCAGCTCCTCGGCGAGGCTGCGGGTGAGCAGGCCGAGGCGGTGGCGCAGCGTCACATGGTCGCCGGTCAGCCGGGCGGCGGTGGACGGCAGATCGTGCGTGGTGACGGTGGCCAGGCAGCCCTCGCGCCACTCCTCGGGGGCCAGCGGGCGGCCGTTGCCCGCCCAGTCCCGTTCGAACCAGAGCACGGAAGTGCCGAGCACTCCGCGCCGGGCAAGCGCCTCGCGCACCCCCGGCTCGACGGTGCCGAGGTCCTCCCCCATGACGGCCGCGCCGGCCCGGTGCGCCTCCAGGACGAGGACGGCGAGCATCGCCTCGGCGTCGTGGCTGACGTAGGTGCCCTCGGTGGGCGGGCGGTCCTCGGGCACCCACCAGAGCCGGAACAGGCCCATGACGTGGTCGATGCGCAGGGCTCCCGCGTGGGCGAGGAGTCCGCGCAGCAGCCCTCGGTACGGGGCGTAGCCGGACGCGGCGAGGACATCGGGGCGCCAGGGCGGCAGGCCCCAGTCCTGGCCGCGGGCATTGAAGGCGTCCGGGGGAGCGCCGACGGACATGCCGTGTGCGAAGGCGTCCTGCTGGGCCCAGGCGTCGGCGCCGCCGGGGTGCACGCCGACGGCGAGGTCGTGGACGATGCCGACGGCCATTTCGGCGTCCAGTGCGGCGCGCTGGGCCACGGCGAGCTGACTGTCGGTGAGCCAGGCGAGCCGGCAGTGGAAATCGACCCGGTCCAGCAGTGCACGGCGGGCGCGGGCGGTCTCCTTGGAACGGGGGTCGCGGAGCGCGGCCGGCCAGGTGTGCCAGTCGGAGCCGTGCACCTCGGCGAGGGCGCACCACAGGGCGTGGTCCTCCAGGGCCCGCCCCTGCTCGGCCAGGAAGTCGCAGTACGCGGCGCGGCGGCCCGGGGTGAGGGGCACCTTCGTCACGAGTTCGAGAGCCTGGCGCTTGAGTTCCCAGACGGCGTCCCGGTCGATCAGGGCGCCCTTGTTCAGCACGGTGTCGCTGAGCGTCGCCGCGTCCTGCCGCAGATCGTCGAGGGTGCCCCGGTCCGGCACGTGCCCGTACTCGGGGATGGACTCGATGTGCAGATGGACGGGGTCGGGGAAGCGCCGTGATGACGGGCGGTACGGGGACGGGTCGGTCGGGTTGCCGAGCACGGCGGCGTGGAGCGGGTTCACCTGGACGAATCCGGCGCCGAGGGTCCGCCCTGACCAGGCGGCGAGGTCGGCGAGATCCCCGAGGTCGCCCATGCCCCAGGAGCGGGCGGAGAGCAGGGAGTAGAGCTGGACGAGGAAGCCGTGGCTGCGTGCGGGCGGCTGCGGCACCCGGGGCGGGGCGACGACGAGCGTGCCGGTCGCACTCCGGCCGCCCGGAGCACGTACGGCCAACCGGTGCACCCCGAGCGGCGGTTCGACCCACCATCCGGGGGTCGGGGGCACGCCCGTCGAGGTGCCGCCTCCCGCCCCTTCAGCCGCGTCCCTTCCGCTCTCCCCGTCCGCACCCGTGCCCGCGTCGGCGGCGCCCCGTTCCGAAACGGCCGGATCCGGTCGGTCGGTCGGAATGTACATCCGCGGGGGCGGGGGCGATTCGCCGTCCTCGAGCCCGATGTCCAGCGAAGTGCCGGGCGGCAGGGCGGTCAGGGCCGGGGGCAGCGGCTCCCCGGTCCACACCACCAGCGTCGGCGGCAGCAGCCGGGACCGGGCCGAGGACTCGGCGGCGGCGAGCGATTCCCGTACCGCTTCGGGTGTGGCGGCGTCCACACCGAGCGCGGCGAGCACGGCGATGACGGTGTCGTCGGGAACGGACACCGTGACATCGGCGGACGGGGAGTAGGAGGTGGCGACGCCGTGCAGTGCGGCGAGCCGGGACAAGCCCATTCAGACTCCTGGGAACTCCATGCCCCACGCGCCGCCGGAGGCGGCCGGCTCGCTGGTCAGCGGGGCGTTGACGGCGAGCGGGGCTTCGCTGGTCAGTGGCGTGGCGTCGGCGAGCGGCGGCTCGCTGGTGAGAGGTATCGCATCGGCGAGCGGCGGCTCGCTCGTCAGCGGACCGGGGCCGGGCCCGACGGCCGGGACCGCACCGGGCAGCGGGGCGGGACCGGGTGCCTGTTTGGAGAGGGCGGAGAGCAGAAGCTGCGCGGCAGCGGGCATGGTGGCCTCCCGGCCGTGGGGGAACAGGACACAGCAGACCTACCCAGCGGGCTCGACCGCAGACGTAGGCGTTACCACAACGACTTCAACGTGCTCTGGGTCACATTCCGTTCCCCGGAGGCCGGTTCTCCGTAAGTTGTCCGCTGTTTTCGGCCATTCGACGTCATCCTTGGCGTCACCCGTCGACGGCCGACCATCCCTCACCCCACCCGCCACATCGGGCATTTGCGGCACAACAGCCACCCGCATTGACACCCTTGCGCGCGGGTGGTGGGCTCGGAGCCCACCGGTGAGAGCGAGGGAGAAGAGCGATGCGGCTCAGGCGCAGAAAGCAGGCAACGGCCGTCGCGGTCGCCGTGCTCGGCGGGCTGCTCTCGGCCGGGACGCCGGCTGCCGTCGCGGCCCCTTCGGCGCCCGGCTCCCCCGCCGTCACCACCTCCGACCGCACGGACGACGGCACGCTGCCCGCCGTATGGCCGCGGCCCCAGTCCATCAAGGCGTCCGGGCCCTCCGTACCGCTCTTTGCCGAGGTCACCCTCGTGGCCGGCGCGCACGCGGATCCGTACGCCGTCGACGCACTCCGGCAGATCCTGCGGGACACGGGCGTGCGCACCGTCCACGAGGCGTTGCCGGGCAGCGGACCCGTCATCCGGCTCGGCGGCAACGGCGCCCAGGACGCCCTGCGCACGCTGCACGCCCCCGACCGCGGCGATCTGCCGTCCGGTGGTTACCGGATCGCGGTTGGCCGGGTCGCGGGCCGGGACACCGTCGCCATGGACGGCGTCGGCGAGGACGGCCTCTTCCACGGCGTACAGACGCTGCGTCAGCTGATCCGGGACAGGAGCGTCGCCGGGGTCACCGTCAGGGACTGGCCGGGCGCCGCCGTACGCGGGATGACCGAGGGCTTCTACGGGCAGCCGTGGAGCCGTGCGGAGCGGCTGGCGCAGATCGGCTTCATGGGGCGTACGAAGCAGAACAGGTATCTGTACGCGGCGGGCGACGACCCGTACCGGCAGGCCCGCTGGCGCGACCCGTACCCCGCCGACCGGCGCGCCGACTTCCGGGCACTGGCCGAGCGGGCCCGCGCCGAGCATGTGACGCTCGGCTGGGCCGTCGCCCCCGGCCAGGCCATGTGCATGTCGTCGAACGACGATGTGAAGGCGCTGACGAAGAAGCTCGACGCCATGTGGGCGCTGGGCGTGCGGGTCTTCCAGTTGCAGTTCCAGGACGTCAGCTACAGCGAGTGGCACTGCGACAGCGACGCCGACACCTTCGGCAGCGGACCCGAGGCGGCGGCCAGGGCGCAGGCGCGGGTGGCGAGCAGGGTGGCACGGCATCTCGCGGACCGCTATCCGGACGCCGAGCCGCTGTCGGTCATGCCGACGGAGTTCTACCAGGACGGGTCGACCGACTACCGCAGGGCGCTCGCCGAGGAGCTGGACGACCGGGTCCAGATCGCCTGGACCGGTGTCGGGGTCGTGCCGAGGACCATCACGGGCGGGGAACTGGCCGGTGCCCGCGCCACGTTCCGGCATCCGCTGGTCACGATGGACAACTACCCGGTCAACGACTACGCGCAGGACCGCATCTTCCTCGGCCCGTACACCGGCCGGGACCCGGCGGTGGCGATGGGTTCCGCGGCACTGCTCGCCAATGCCATGGAGCAGCCCTCCGCATCCCGCATACCGCTGTTCACCGCCGCCGACTTCGCCTGGAACCCGAAGGGTTACCGGCCGCAGGAGTCCTGGCAGGCGGCGATCGACGATCTGGCGGGCGACGACGCCCGCACCAGGGACGCGTTGCGCGCGCTGGCCGGGAACAGTGCGACGTCGGTGCTGGGCGCAGACGAGTCGGCGTATCTGCAGCCGCTGCTGGCCGCGTTCTGGCAGTCCCGTACGGCGAGCGACGCCACGGCGCGGGCCGATGCGGCGCGCAGGCTGCGGGCGGCGTTCACCGTGATGCGGGAGACCCCGCAGCGGCTGAAGGGGCCGGCCGACGGACGCCTGGACGGCGAAGTGCGGCCATGGACGGAGCAGTTGTCCCGGTACGGCCGGGCGGGCGAGCTGGCCGTCGACCTGCTGCAGGCCCAGTCGCGCGGTGACGGCGCTGCCGCGTGGCAGGCGTCGCTGGCGCTGGAGCCGGTGCGCAAGGCCGCGAAGGCGAGCGGTGCGACGGTCGGCAAGGGCGTCCTCGGCCCGTTCCTGGACCGGGTGCGCCGGGAGGCGGACGCCTGGACGGGCGCGGACCGCGACGCCGGTACGGTGACCGAGGCCCCGGGCAGCTACACGGTCCGGCTGAACCGGTCCCGCCCGGTGGAGACCGTGACGGCGATGACCGTACCCGGCAGCGGTGCGGTGGCCGGTGCGACGCTGGAGGCCCATGTGTCCGGCGAGGGCTGGCGCAGCCTCGGCCCGGTGTCGGCCACCGGCTGGACCCAGACGCCGGCCAGGGGGCTGCGGGCCGACGCGATCCGGATCAGCTGGCCCACCGGCGGTCCGTCGACACCGCCGGTCATCACGGGCACGATGCCGCCGATCGTCCCGGAGAGCCGGATGGGAAGCAGCATCGGAACCGGTGCCTTGGGGAGTGCGCAGGGCCGGGCTCCGCAGGTGCGCGCGCTCGTGCCGTGGTTCGGCGACGAGCCCGCCGCCCGGCTCGATCTCGTACGCGGCGAGACGGACGCCGAGATCGGCGGCGGGCCGCAGCGGGTCGAGGCGCGGCTGGCCGCCCGGCGCCCCGCCGAGGTGCGGGGCACGCTCACCGCGAAGGCGCCCGAGGGCATCGAGGTGCGTGTCCCGAAGCAGACGAGGGTGCCGCGCGGTTCCCGTACCGACGTCCCCGTCGAGATCACCGTCCCGGCGGGCACCCCGGCCGGCGAGTACGAGGTGCCGATCGGCTTCGGCGAGGAACGCAGCACGCTGACGGTCCGGGCGTACCCGCGCACCGCGGGCACCGATCTGGTGCGTACCGCCGCCGTCTCCTCGTCCGGCGACGAGACCCCGGACTTCCCGGCGACGGCAGCCTCCGACGGCGATCCGGAGACCCGCTGGTCCTCGCCGGCCGAGGACGGCGCCTGGTGGCAGGCGGAACTGCCGCAGCCGGCCCGGGTCGGCCAGGTGGTGCTGCGGTGGCAGGACGCGTACGCCTCCCGCTACCGCATCCAGGTCTCCGCGGACGGCCGCAGCTGGCGCACGGCGGCGACCGTACGGGACGGCAAGGGCGGACGCGAGTCGGTCCGGATGGACGCGAAGGACACTCGCTTCATCAGGGTGCAGGGCGATGCCCGGGCCACCGAGTTCGGCTACTCGCTCTGGTCGGTTCAGGCGTACGCCGTCGCCGCAACGGAGTAACGCCCCGGTGGCGCGCGACTGTCGTCCCCGAAGGCCCCCGTCCGGCCCCGGGAACGACAAAGGCCCGGATCTCTCAGGCGGAGATGCCGTCGATCCGGGCCATCGCGTCGTCCGCGCCGAACGGTTGCAAGTACGGCAGCCAGCGCGGGTCGCGGTGTCCCGTCCCGATGATGCGCCAGGCGAGACCCGTCGGCGGGGCGGGCTGCTGATGCAGCCGCCAGCCGAGCTCCGGCAGGTGCCGGTCCGCCTTGACGTGGTTGCAGCGGCGGCAGGCCGCCACCACATTGTCCCAGGCGTGCTGTCCGCCGCGGCTGCGCGGAATGACATGGTCGACGCTGGTCGCGGCGGCACCGCAGTACATGCAGCGGCCCCCGTCCCTGGCGAACAGCGCCCTGCGGGTCAGCGGTACGGGCCCCCGGTAGGGAACCCGTACGAACCGCTTCAGGCGGACGACGCTGGGGGCCGGGACGGCCCGGGTGGCACTGTGCATGAAGGCGCCGGACTCCTCAAGACAAATGGCCTTGTTTTCGAGCACGAGGACGAGCGCGCGGCGGAGCGGTACGACGCCGAGCGGCTCGTACGACGCGTTGAGAACCAGGACATGCGGCACGGTGGATGCCTCCTTGTACGCCGGCGGCGCGTGGCTCGCGCCGGGACGATCCGATCTCAGTCTCTACTCACGCCTGGTCAAAGCGCCACCACGTGCGGGTAACGGGCCGGGAGGATTTTTCGCCGCTCCGCGCTTCTGGCACCGTCGCCGCACGCCGGAACAGGCGCCTCGGGGCCTCTGCCGCAGCGGCCGCGCCCCGATGTGCGATCGGACACACGCCGCCTGCGCGCCCCTCGTGAGACGCGCTCTCCCCCCGATCGCGGCAACGGAACACTCCCGATACCCCGTTAGTGTGGTTGGTCCGCCGTTGTCCATCTGGAGGTTCCACCGTGTTCCCGTCCGCCCTGTTGGCCGCAGCTCCGTCGCCCGGGCCCGGTGGCTCGCTGGACGAGGCCGCCGAGCAGGCCGGCAACGCCGCGGGCTGGGTGGAGGAGAACTGGTCCACCTGGCTGAACACCGGTCTGCGCATCGTGCTCATCGCCGCGATCGCGATCGTGTTGCGCATAGCGATCCGCCGTGCTCTCACCAAGCTCATCGACCGGATGAACCGCAGCGCCCAGGCGGTGGAGGGCACCGCCCTCGGCGGGCTGCTGGTCAATGCGGAACGCCGCCGTCAGCGCTCCGAGGCGATCGGTTCCGTACTCCGCTCGGTCGCGTCGTTCCTGATCCTCGGCACGGCCGCCCTGATGATCCTGGGCGCGTTCCAGATCAATCTGGCCCCCCTGCTGGCCTCCGCCGGTGTGGCCGGTGTGGCGCTCGGTTTCGGTGCGCGCAACCTGGTCACCGACTTCCTCTCCGGTGTCTTCATGATCCTTGAGGACCAGTACGGCGTCGGCGACACCGTCGATGCGGGCGTCGCCTCCGGCGAGGTCATCGAGGTCGGCCTGCGCGTCACCAAGCTGCGCGGCGACAACGGTGAGATCTGGTACGTCCGCAACGGCGAGGTGAAGCGGATCGGCAACCTCAGCCAGGGCTGGTCGACGGCCGGCGTCGATGTGACAGTGCGCCCCACGGAGGACCTGGACAAGGTCCGTACGGTGATCTCCGAGGCCGCCGCGGCGATGGCCAAGGAAGACCCGTGGAACGAGCGGCTGTGGGGCCCGGTGGAGATCCTGGGCCTGGACTCGGTGCTCCTGGACTCGATGACGGTCCGGGTGACCGCGAAGACGATGCCGGGCAAGGCTCTGGGCGTGGAGCGGGAGCTGCGCTGGCGGATCAAGCGGTCCTTCGACGAGGCCGGAATCCGCATGGTCGGCGGCGTCCCGGCCCAGGGGGACGCGGCCTCGTCGGCCGACCCCACGGCGGCCATGGCCGCCCCCTCGGCGTACGCGTCGGCCACCTCGCCGCAGTCCCTGGCCGCGACACCGATCACCCCGCCGCCGAACATGTCGAAGTAGGACCCGGCCGGAGCAGGACCCGGCCGTACGAGTGAGGGGCACCCCGCGAAGTCTGCGGGGCGCCCCTCACTCGCGAGTGAGTCGATGTGACCTCAACTCGGTTCACCATCAGCCCGGTTGGAAATGCAAAACCAAGGACCCCTGCATTCCGGAAGTACCCCAGGTAACGCTTTGGTAGCCACCGGGGCGCTGCCCATTGACGGCCCGGTGACGTGCGCATACCGTCCTCTCACCGAATAGGAAACTTTCCTAACAGAGGGCAGGTGCAGTGCTCATGGCCGGAACCACACCGGGTACCCCCCGCGTTCTGCGGGCCATGAACGACCGGGCCGCCCTCGATCTGCTGCTGGAGCACGGGCCCCTCTCCCGGACCAGGATCGGGAAGCTGACGGGGCTCTCCAAGCCCACCGCGTCGCAACTGCTGGCGCGACTGGAGGCCGCCGGGCTGGTCGTCGCCACCGGGACCGTGGCGGGGCGGCCGGGGCCCAATGCCCAGCTGTACGCGGTGAACGCGCGGGCCGCCCATGTCGCGGGACTGGATGTGAACGCCCGCCGGATCGTCGCCGCCGTCGCCGATGTGACCGGTGAGACGGTCGGCGAGTTCGAGCTGCGCACCCCGGGGCGGCGCGCCGACTGCGTGGTGCGGCAGGTGGCGGATGCGCTGGACGGGGCGGTCAAGGACGCCGGGCTCACCCGCTCCGATGTGCACCGGGTCGTCATCGGCACCCCGGGCGCCTTCGACCCCGGTACCGGGCGGCTGCGGTACGCCTCGCACCTGCCCGGCTGGCACTCCCCCACCCTGCTGGACGAGCTGGCCGCGTTTTTGCCGATGCCGGTCGAGTACGAGAACGACGTGAACCTGGTCGCGGTGGCCGAACAACGGCTCGGCGCGGCGCGCGGGCACGACGACTTCGTCCTGCTGTGGAACGAGGAGGGGCTCGGTGCCGCCCTCGTCATCAACGGACGGCTGCACCGCGGCTTCACCGGCGGTGCCGGTGAGGTCGGCTTCCTGCCGGTGCCCGGCGTCCCGCTGGTCCGCCAGGTCACCAAGGTGAACGCCGGCGGTTTCCAGGAGCTGGCGGGCGCGCAGGTGCTGTCCCGGCTGGCCCGGGAGCTCGGCATCGACGACGAGCTGAGCCGCGGCTCGGGCACCCATCACGAGGTCGCGGCCCGCCTGATCGCGCGGGCCGCCGAAGCCGCGGAGTCGGGCGAGGACGGCCCGTACCTCCGGCTCCTCGATCTGTTCGCCACCGGACTCGCGACCGGCCTCGCCTCCATGATCGCCGTACTGGACCCGGAACTCGTCGTGCTGTCCGGCGAGTTGATCGCGGCCGGCGGGGAACCGCTGCGCGGCCGGGTGGAGTCCGAGCTCGTCGAGCTGGCGGCCTCCCGGCCCCGGCTGATCGCCGGTGACGTGACCCACCGGCCCGTACTGCGCGGCGCGCTGGAGAGCGCACTCGCCACCACCCGTGACGAAGTCTTCGACACGTCGCGCTGACCCCTTTCCCGCCCCTTCCTTCGTACGTCGCCCCTCTCCGTCCCAATCCTTCCTCGGGAGTCACCGCCATGTCCGGAAACCGCCGGAAGACGGCCGTCGCGCTCGCCGCGACCGCCGCGATATCGCTGTTCGCCTCCGCCTGTACGGGCCAGAGCAACTCCGGTGCCAGTGATGACGCGTCCAAGGAGACGACCATCAACTTCTGGCACGGCTGGAGTGCCCCGAACGAGGTCAAGGGAATTCAGGCCACGGTCGACGCCTTCGAGAAGGAGCACCCCAATATCCATGTGAAGGTCGTCGGCAATATGACCGACGACAAGATCAACCAGGCGCTGCGGGCGGGCGGCTCGAAGGCCCCGGACGTCGTCTCGTCGTTCACCACGAACAACGTCGGAAAGTTCTGTTCGTCGAAGGCGTTCGTCGATCTGAACCCCTTCCTGAAGAAGGACGGGATCGACGCGGACAAGACCTTCCCCAAGGCAATGAACGAGTACACCCAGTTCGACGGTGTGCGCTGCACCGTGCCGCTGCTCGGTGACGCGTACGGCCTCTACTACAACAAGGACGCGTTCAAGGCCGCCGGCATCACCAGCCCGCCGAAGACCTGGTCGGAACTGGCCGCGGACGCCAAGAAGCTGACGAAGACCAAGGGCGACTCGTACGAGCAGCTCGGTTTCATGCCGAACTACCACGGTTACGAGTCGACGACAGAGCACTACCTCGGCGGCTGGAACCCGAAGTACTTCGATGCGGACGGCAAGTCGAACATCGCCAAGGACCCGGCGTTCGCCTCCATGCTCGCCACCCAGAAGAAGCTGGTCGACGACCTGGGCGGCTACGAGAAGCTGGAGAAGTACCGTACGGCGTTCGGTGACGAGTGGGGCGCCAAGCACCCGTTCCACACCGGTCAGGTGGCCATGCAGCTGGACGGCGAGTGGCGGCTGGGGATGGCCGAGGAGACCAAGCCGGAGTTCGAGATCGGGGTGGCCCCGATGCCCGTCGCCGACGACGAGGCCGACACCTACGGCAAGGGTTATCTGACCGGCACCATCGCCGGCATCGCCGCCACCTCGCAGAAGCAGAACGCGGCGTGGGAGCTGGTGAAGTTCATGACGACCGACACCGACGCGGTGGTCGATTTCGCCAATGCCATTCACAACGTTCCGTCCACGCTGGACGCGCTGAAGTCGCCGAAGCTGAAGTACGACCCGCGGTTCAAGACGTTCCTGGACATCGCCGCGAACCCCGACAGCACCACCACCCCGCCCTCGGTGAACGGCGGCGCGTACCTGGTGTCCCTGCAGAACCTCGGATTCGACATCGAGAAGGGCAAGCAGACGGACATCAAGGCCGGTCTGGAGAAGACCGCCAAGGAAATCGACGCGGCGATCGCACAGGCGAAGTAGAACCGCGATGAGTACGAGCACGTACACACTCCGTTCGAAGCGCCGCCGGTCGGCGTTTCGAACGGCGGCCTTCATGTCGCCGTGGCTGATCGGGTTCTGCGTCTTCTTCGCCTACCCGCTGATCTCCACGCTCTATTTCTCCTTCACCGACTACGACGGTTTCGCGGCCCCGGAGTTCAGCGGGCTGAAGAACTGGGCGTACGTCTTCAACGAGTACCCGCTGTTCTGGCCCGCGCTGCAGAACACTCTGTGGCTGGTCGTGGTCATGGTGACCTGCCGGGTGGTGTTCGGCCTCGGTGTCGGGCTGCTGATCACCAGGATCAAGACGGGTGCCGGAGTCTTCCGCACCCTGTTCTATCTGCCGTATCTGGCCCCGCCGGTCGCGGCGACCCTCGGCTTCGTCTTCCTGCTCAACCCGGGTACGGGGCCGGTCAATTCGATCCTCGGTGATCTGGGGCTGCCCACGCCGGGCTGGTTCACCGACGCCACCTGGTCGAAGCCGGCGCTGACCGCGCTCGCGGTGTGGGGGGTCGGCGACCTGATGGTGATCTTCATGGCCGCGCTGCTCGACGTACCGAAGGAGCAGTACGAGGCGGCGGAGCTGGACGGGGCGACCGCGTACCAGCGGTTCCGCTTCGTCACCCTGCCGAACATCTCGCCGATCATCATGTTCGCAGTGGTCACCGGGATCATCCAGACGATGCAGTACTACACCCAGCCACTCGTGGCGGGGAAGGTCGCCTCGGGTGTGATGGGCGGCTCCGGGCAGCAGTTCGAACCCGGCTATCCCGACAAGTCGACACTGACGCTTCCGCAGCTCGTCTACAACCTCGGCTTCCAGCGCTTCGACTACGGCTCCGCCTGCGTGGTCGCGCTCGTTCTCTTCGTACTCGCGATGGCGTTCACCGCACTGCTGATGCGGCGCCGCAGCGGGCTGATCCAGGCAGGTGAGTGACGTGGCGCAGGCTCTCGACACCCTCAAGGCAGCCGACCCCGCGACCGGCCCGATCACCCCGGCCGAACGCACGGCACGCCGCAAGACGCTGCTGAACTGGATCGCCGTGCACTCGCTCGGGGTCGCTGCCGCGCTCTTCTTCGTCCTGCCGTTCGTCTTCCTCCTGCTCACCTCGCTGATGAGCGACCAGCAGGCACTGACCCGCGATCTGTGGCCGCACCCCTTCGAGTGGAGCAACTACAAGAAGGTGTTCGACACCCCGGGTTTTCTGACCTGGTGGAAGAACACCCTGCTGTACGCGGGGCTCGGCACCGTCCTCACGGTCGTGTCATCGCTGCCCGTGGCGTACGCGCTCGCCAAGTTCCGCTTCCGCGGGCGGCATCTCTCGCTGATGCTCGTCATCTCGATGATGATGCTGCCACCGCAGGTCGTCGTCATCCCTATGTATCTGTTCTGGGCGAAGCAGCTGGACATGTCCGGCACGCTCTGGCCGCTGATCATCCCGATGGCCTTCGGTGACGCGTTCTCCATATTCCTGCTGCGGCAATTCCTGCTGACCATCCCGAACGAGTACCTCGACGCGGCGAAGGTCGACGGCTGCGGCGAGCTGCGCACCCTGCTGAAGGTCGTCGTACCGATGGCCAAGCCGGGCATCGCCGCCGTCGCGCTGTTCCAGTTCTTCTACGCCTGGAACGACTACTTCGGCCCGCAGATCTACGCCTCCGAGAACCCGGCCGCCTGGACGCTCAGTTACGGCCTGGAATCCTTCAAGAGCGCACACCACACCGACTGGAACCTGACCATGGCCGCGACCGTACTGGTCATGGCCCCCGTGATCCTCGTCTTCTTCTTCGCACAAAAGGCCTTTGTCGAGGGCGTCACACTGACCGGAGTAAAGGGCTGATTATGAAGCTCGCAGTAGTTGGTGGCGGGTCCACCTACACACCTGAACTGATCGACGGATTCGCCCGGCTGCGGGACACGCTGCCCGTCGAGGAGCTCGTGCTCGTCGACCCGGCGGCCGACCGCCTCGACCTCGTCGGCGGCCTCGCCCGGCGGATCTTCGCCAAGCAGGGCCACCCGGGGAAGATCGTCACCACCTCGGACCTCGACGCGGGCGTCGCCGACGCCGACGCGGTCCTGCTCCAGCTGCGCGTCGGCGGCCAGGCCGCCCGCAACCAGGACGAGACCTGGCCGCTGGAGTGCGGCTGCATCGGCCAGGAGACCACCGGCGCCGGCGGCCTCGCCAAGGCACTGCGCACCGTCCCCGTCGTCCTGGACATCGCCGAACGGGTCCGCCGCACCAACCCCAACGCCTGGATCATCGACTTCACCAACCCGGTCGGCATCGTGACCCGGGCACTGCTCCAGGCCGGGCACAAGGCCGTCGGCCTGTGCAACGTGGC
>NZ_JBHVWS010000044.1:54116-84319 GCF_042882185.1 Streptomyces sp. NPDC058239 | reverse complement strand
TCCCCCCTACCCAAAAAAACGGTGTGGGGGGCGCACCCCCCACGGGGGGCCCCCCCCCACAGACGTGTGTACGGAGATCAGCCGCCGAGCGGGAGACCGTTGGTCGACAGGCCGCTGGTGCTCAGGCCGCCCGCGGGCAGACCACCGATCAGACCCTTGACCGGGGTGGTGACGTCGCCGGCGAGCTTCTGCTGGCCGGTGCCGAGCATCTTGGTGGCCGTGTCCTGGACCGGCAGGGCCGGTGTGGCGTTCTCCAGCGCCGAGCCGGCGACCGGCAGGGCAGTGGCCGCGGCGTCGGCCGGCAGCACGGTGGCGGATGCGGTCCCCGCGGCGGCAGCGGCGAAAGCGGCACCGAGAGCGGCGACGCCGAAAGTCCTGACAGCAGACTGCTTCATGTGAAATTCATCCTTGGGGAAGGGGATGTGAGCGGCTCTGAAACGTAGTCAGCCCACTGCCCGTCCCGCAAACATGCCGACACACGGAAAACGGCCGGGATTTCGCAGTACCGGCCGTTTCCCGCGGAGGTATGGTTCAGCCCGCGGAAGCGGAAGGCACGCTGGTCGCAGCGGTCTGCTCGAAGAGCCACTCGGACTTCAACTCGGCATATCCGGGCTTGATCACGTCATTGATCATCGCCAGACGTTCATCGAAAGGAATGAATGCCGACTTCATCGCATTGACGGTGAACCACTGCATGTCATCGAGCGTGTATCCGAAAGTCTCGGTCAGCTTCTCGAATTCATGACTCATGCTCGTACCACTCATCAGCCGGTTGTCCGTGTTCACGGTGGCCCGGAAATGCAGCTTCCGCAGCAGCCCGATGGGGTGGTCGGCGTACGAGGCGGCGGCGCCGGTCTGGAGGTTGGAGGTCGGGCACAGCTCCAGCGGGATGCGCTTGTCCCGTACGTAGGAGGCCAGGCGGCCGAGCTTCACACCACCGTCCTCGGCGACCTCGATGTCGTCGATGATGCGCACGCCGTGGCCGAGCCGGTCGGCGCCGCACCACTGGAGCGCCTGCCAGATCGACGGCAGACCGAAGGCCTCGCCCGCGTGGATGGTGAAGTGGTTGTTCTCGCGCTTGAGGTACTCGAAGGCGTCGAGGTGCCGGGTGGGCGGGAAGCCGGCCTCCGCGCCCGCGATGTCGAAGCCGACGACACCCTGGTCCCGGTAGCGGTTGGCGAGCTCGGCAATCTCCAGGGAGCGGGCGGCGTGCCGCATCGCGGTGAGGAGAGCGCCCATACGGATGCGGTGCCCGTCCAGACGGGCCCGCCGCTCGCCCTCGCGGAAGCCCTCGTTGACCGCCTCGACGACCTCTTCGAGGGTCAGCCCGGCTTCCAGGTGCTGCTCCGGGGCGTACCGCACCTCGGCGTACACGACACCGTCCGCGGCCAGGTCCTCGGCGCATTCGGCGGCCACCCGGACCAGCGCGTCGCGGGTCTGCATGACGGCGCAGGTGTGGGCGAACGTCTCCAGGTAGCGCTCCAGCGATCCGGAGTCGGCTGCCTCGCGGAACCAGATGCCGAGCTTGTCGGGCTCGGTCTCGGGAAGTCCGTCGTAGCCGCTCGCGAGGGCGAGGTCGACGATCGTTCCCGGACGAAGGCCGCCGTCGAGATGGTCGTGGAGAAGAACCTTGGGGGCACGCCGGATCTGGTCCTGGCCGGGCACATGGAGGGTCGGGCTCATCATCTGGGCACTCTAGCGCCTACGCGCGTAGATTGTCGCTTGCCGATGCGTAACAGTGACCGCGAATACGGGTGGAGTACACCTGTCCTTCTGACACTGTTCTGTCGTGACTCCACCCACGCGTAAACGCGCGGGCCTCCTGTGCCGGTGGCTAGGCCACGCCGCAGAGGACCGGCCCGGCCCTGGCGAGGACGTTCGTCGCGCCGCCGTGGTCCGCGTTCGCGGTGAAGCCGCACGCCGTACACGTGCACTCAGCTCGGGTGACGCGATTCTCCTGCAGCTGTGCCGACCGGTCCCGGTACCGGATGCTCGTCTTCGAGCCGTGCAGGTGGGCGTCCCGCCGCTCCTGGAGTGCGCCGTTGTACATCGAGCAGTGCTCCCGCAGCACGCGCGAGGTGAGGCCCTTGAACTGGTTCGCAACATACGAGGCCGACGACTTCGGATCGTGCTCGACGAACAGGTGGACGTGGTCGGGCATCACCTCGAGCGCCCCGATCCCCCTACCCCGTTCGTCGGCCTTCTGCCGGATCGGCTCATCCAGACGCGCTGCGAGCCGGCCGCCAAGGACCGGGCGGCGGTTCTCCGGGCACCACACGACGTGCAGCCCGAGGTCGTACACACCGCCGGAGAACCGGCGAACCTTCCTGGTCACAGCCACACGGCGACTGTACGTACGCCACCGGTACATCAACCCTTGGCTCCCAAAACCTCACACGTACGTGTGAGGCGGCAGCCCCGGCCATGCCGGGCCGGCCCTCGCAGGGAGCCTTCGATTCCCCCCACCGGCCGAAGCCGGTGGTCCCCTCGAAGGAGAACTGATGGCACAGCGAGCACTCCCCCTGCCTGCTGCGAGGCTGGGGCGGGCCGTCAGGACGGCCGGAGCGCCATCTGCGGTCAGCGGCGTGGTTCTGCTGCTCCCGGACGGCGAGGCCGACTCGCACCGCCGTCCTTCCCCTCTCTCGTACGCCCTCCAACTGCCCCTGGCCCGCACCCTGGCCCGCGCGAGCCAGGAGGACGGGCTCGCCGCGCATGTCGTGCGCTACCGCTGTCGCGGCTGGAACACGACCGACGCGCAGCTCGCGGCGGACGCCCGATGGGCGGTGGACGAGGTCGTACGACGCTACGGCGACGTCCCCGTATGCCTCGCCGGCCATGGCATGGGCGGCCGGGCCGCACTCCGTGCGGGCGGCCACGCTGCGGTCAACTCCGTTCTGGCGATGGCCCCTTGGCTGCCCGACAGCTCGACGGACGAGCCGGAGCCGGTGAAGCATCTGCTCGGCCGGCAGGTCCTGCTCGTCCACGGCACGAACGACGCCCGCACCGACCCCGAACTCTCCTTCCGCCTGGCCGAACGCGCCAAGAAGGCCAACCGCGACACCTGCCGCTTCGAGGTCCATTCGGACGGCCACGGCCTGCGCCAGCACCGGGCCGAAGTGGTGGCCCTGGCAACGGACTTCGTCCGCGGGTCGCTCTTCGGCCGGGCATACGCCCGCCCGGTCGCCGACGCCCTGGCGGCGCCGCCGCCACTGGGGTTGCGGATGCCGCTGGCTGCCGGGTTCGGGAGGTCGCTGCGGGACTGAGGTGAGCAGGCCGGCCGGTAGGCGGGTTCCGTCCCCGCCGATCGGCCCCTGATGAAGGCGAGCAGGCCGGCTTCGAAGACCTCGTTGTACGGAGCGTCCTCGGGCAAGGCCGCGCGGGGCTCCGGCATCGCCGAGGACCGTCGCGCGGAAACGCGGAACCGCCGAACCGCCGAACCGCCGAAACACGCAAGCACCGTCCCCGCCCGGCTCAGTCGGGCAGCAGGTGGCCCCTGCGCGACAGCAGAAAGCGCTTGAAGGCGGCCACCGGCGGGGTGTCCGGGTGGCCGTCCAGCCAGGCGACGCCGATCTCGCGGGCCGCCCTCGGTGCCGTGACGGTGAGTTCCACGACGCCGGGGCGGGCCACCGCGGGTGGTGGCAGCAGAGCGACGCCGAGGCCGGCCGCGACCAGGCCGCGCAGGGTCTCCGCCTCCTCGCCCTCGAAGGCGACACGTGGCGCGAAGCCCGCCTCCGCGCACAGGTCGTCGGTGATCCGCCGCAGCCCGTACCCGGGTTCGAGCGTGACGAACTTTTCGTCGGCGGCCTCCGCCAGTCGGATGCGGCGGCGCGAGGCGAGGCGGTGGTCCTCGGGGACGACCAGGCGCAGCCGCTGTTCGTCGAGGCGGCGGGCGACCAGATCGGGGGCGTCCGGGACGGGCGAGGTGAGGCAGAGGTCGAGGCCGCCGGACCGGAGGCGTTCGATCATCGCCTCGCCGTAGTTCTGCACGAGCTGGAAGCGGACCCGGGGGTGGTCGACACGGAAGGCCCGGATCAGGGCGGGCACCGTCTCGGATCCCATGGTGTGCAGAAAGCCGAAGGCGACCTTGCCGGTGGCCGGGTCGGCGTCGGCCCGTACCGAGTCGGCGGCCTTCTCGACCTCGGCGAGGGCCCGCTCGGCGGAGCCCAGGAAGGTGCGGCCCGCGGGGGTGAGGGAGACGGTTCGGCCCTTGCGGGCGAACAGGGCGACTCCCAGGTCCTGTTCGAGCCTGACCATCGCCCGCGAGAGCGTCGACTGCGGAACGCCGAGCTCGTGCGCGGCGCGGGTGACGTGCTCGTGGCGGGCCACCGCCTCGAAGTGGGCCAGCCGCGGCGCGAGGACCGCACGAATGTCTTCTTCGTAACTACTGGGTGACAGCCGAGGCTGTGAGCTGCGTTCATGCACCATGGGAACGATTATGACGAGTTCATGCATTGGACGCATGAAACCGGGAGTCCTACTTTTGAACCATGCCTCCTGCCAGTACCGGGGCGTCCACCCTCACCGTGGCCGCCTCGCCCCAGCCGTCCCCCGTCGCCGCAGCCGTCGCCACCGCCGAACCCGCCGCGCCGGACCGTCTCGAACCCGGCCGCCCCGGCTACCGCCGGATGAGCTTCGCGCTCTTCGCCGCCGGTGTCGCGACCTTCGCTCTTCTCTACTCCACCCAGGCCCTGCTGCCCGCCGTCTCCGCCTCCCTCGGCGCCACGGCCGGACAGGCCAGCTGGACGGTCTCCGCCGCGACGGGCGCGCTGGCGCTGTGCGTGCTGCCGATGAGCGCGCTCTCCGAGCGGTTCGGGCGGCGGCAGATGATGACCGCCTCGCTGACGGTCGCCGTACTGGTCGGGCTGCTCGTGCCGTTCGCGCCCTCGCTGGGCTGGCTGATCGCGCTGCGCGCCGTCCAGGGCGCGGCGCTGGCAGGACTGCCCGCATCCGCGATGGCATATCTGGCGGAGGAGGTACGGCCGAAGGCGCTGGTCGCCGCGATCGGACTGTTCGTGGCGGGCAACAGCATCGGCGGGATGAGCGGACGCATCCTCACCGGCTGGGTCGCCCAGCTGTGGGGCTGGCGGGCGGCGCTCGGCGCGGTCGGGCTGCTGGCCGTGGCCTGCGCGGTCGTCTTCCACTTCATGATCCCCCGGGCCCGGCACTTCACCCCCGGTTCGCTGAACCCGAAGGCCCTCGCGAAGACCGTGGGCGGGCACCTCGCCGATCCGCTGCTGCGCCGGCTGTACGCGATCGGCGCGCTGTTCATGACGGTGTTCGGCGCGGTCTACACGGTGATCGGATACCGCCTGGTGGAGGCGCCGTTCAACCTCCCGCAGGGCATCGTCGGCTCGATCTTCCTGGTCTATCTCGTCGGTACGGTCTCCTCCGCCGCGGCCGGCAAGCTGGTCGCCCGGCTCGGCCGGCGGGGCGCGCTGTACCTGGCCGTCTCCACCACGGCCGCCGGTCTGCTGCTCTCGCTCGCCGACCAGCTGGCCGCCGTACTCCTCGGCCTGGTCCTGATCACGGCGGGCTTCTTCGCCGGGCACGCGGTCGCCTCCTCGTCCGTGAGCCGTACGGCTACGAAGGGCCGTGCCCAGGCGTCGGCGCTCTACCAGTCCGCGTACTACCTGGGCTCCAGCGCGGGCGGCACGCTGGGGGCGGTCGCCTTCCACGCCGGGGGCTGGGCCGGGACCGTCTCGCTGGGACTGTTCGCGGTCCTCGGCGTCGTCTCGATCACCCTGTACGGCACCCGGGCCGCCCGCGCCGAACGGCTCCGGCCGATGCCGGTGGCGTCCGTACAGAACTGAGACATACGGCGCACAACCATCCACTCCCCGACGCGCGTCTAGCAGACGGAATCACCTCACGGCGCGCGAAGGAGAGTTGGCGTACATGAGAGTCACGGGGAACATACGGGGAGTACGGCTGCGGCGCGGGCTCGCGCTGTCGGTCGCGGGGCTGACCGCGGTACCGGCGCTGGTGCTGGCCACGGGCGGGTCGGCGCAGGCGGCGTCCTGTACGACGTCCACCGGGCCGTACCAGAAGCAGGTCGAGAAGTATCTGAAGCGGCCGGTGGACGGCAGGCAGTCGGCGGCCGACTGCAAGGCGATCAGGTCGTTCCAGAGCACCTACGGGGTCACCCCCACCATCGGGTACGCGGGTCCGGTCACCTGGCGCACGATGAAGACGCTCACCGCCCAGAAGGCGGCCGGCAAGAACCCGAACAAGGACAAGAAGTGCCCCACCGACAAGGGGCGCATCGCGTGCGTGGACCTGACCCGGCAGCTGAGCTGGATCCAGGACGGCAGCAAGCTGAAGTTCGGGCCCGTACCGGTGCGGACCGGGCGCAATGGCTACGAGACCCGCACCGGGGCGAAGAAGATCTACTGGCGGCACATCAACCATGTCTCGTCGATCTACCACGTGTCGATGCCGTACTCCCAGTTCTTCGACGGGGGCCAGGCGTTCCACGCGGTGGGCGTGAAGATGTGGAACCCGCCGGGGTCGCACGGCTGCGTCAACATGCGTACCGCCGACGCCAAGTCGTACTGGAAACTGCTGAAGAACGGCGACGACGTATACGTGTACGGACGCAAGCCCGGAACGTGACCGGAATCCGGGCGGCTCGGGCACTTCCCATCCCCGTTGTCAGTGGCCTGCGGTAGCTTCCAGAGTGCCGAAGCGAGCGGTGCCACAGCGCAACAGGGGTGGAGCGATGGGTGATCTGACAGCAACGACGGACATCGACAGCCGTCTGGAGGGACACCGGGTGGAGCTGACCGGTTACTGCTACCGGATGCTCGGCTCGGCCTTCGAGGCGGAGGACGCGGTGCAGGACACGCTGGTGCGTGCCTGGCGCAACTTCGAGAAGTTCGAAGGGCGTTCCTCGCTGCGGTCCTGGCTGTACCGCATCGCCACCAACGTCTGCCTGGACATGCTGAACGCGGGCAAGAAGCGGGCCCGTCCCGTCGATCTGACGGGCCCGACCCCGCTGGCCCAGGCGGCGCTCACCCCCCTGCCGGAGAACACCTGGCTGGAGCCGATGCCGGACGGCCGCATCCTGCCGACGGTGGCCGACCCGGCGGAGGCCGCCGTGGCGCGGGAATCGGTGCGCCTGGCGTTCGTCGCCGCGCTCCAGCATCTGCCGCCCAAGCAGCGCGCCGTGCTGATCCTGCGCGAGGTGCTGGCCTGGAAGGCGAGCGAGGTCGCCGAGCTGCTCGACACCTCGGTCGCCTCGGTCAACAGCGCCCTCCAGCGGGCGCGCGCGACCCTCGCGGACCACGAGGGTCTGACCGCCGACACCGCCGATCCGCTCGACGAGGAGCAGCGCAAGCTCCTCGATCGGTACGTCGCGGCCTTCGAGGGGTACGACATGGCGGCGCTGACCGCACTGCTCCATGAGGACGCCGTGATGACCATGCCGCCGTTCGACCTCTGGCTCCAGGGGCACGACGACATCACCGGCTTCATGCGCACCATCGGTGCGAGCTGCGAAGGCTCACGGCTGGTGGCGACTTCGGCGAACGGCACCCCGGCGTTCGCGCACTACAAGCCGAATCCGGACGGGCCCGGGTTCGTGCCGTGGGCGGTGCAGGTCATCGACATCTCGGACGGGACGATCACCGGGATGCACTGCTTCCTGGACACGCCGCGCTGGTTCCCGCTCTTCGGCCTGCCGGACCATCTCGACGACGACGCGGCGGTGTGAGACCGGGTATGAAGCGCGGCATACGGAACGGGCTGGTGACCGGCTGGGTGGTGCTGGCGGCCGGTGGCTGGGGGCTCACCCAGTGGATGGGCGAGCCCTCCGCCACCGACGGTCCGGCGCCCGGGGCGACCCGGACCCCCGGGCCCGGCGGCGAGCCGGGGCCCCAGCCCGAGTCCGACTGCGACGACCTCATCAGCGCCGCGTCCCGGCGCCCCACCGCCACCGCGGCCCCGCTCCTCAAGGCGTCGGCGGCCCCGGTCGACGGCGGGACCGTTCGGTTCCGGCAGGTGGTCTGCGCCGAGGCCAGGCTCGCGGACTGAGCGGGGCGGGGGCCGAGGGGGCGGCTCGTACGCTCAGCCCACGCCCTCCCCCGCCTCAGCCCCCACCCCGGTCCCCGTCCCCGCCCCGCACTCCAGGTCGACCACATCGGCGAGCCCGACCAGGTCCAGCAGGCTCCGCAGCTCGGGGGGCACATTGCGCAGCCGCAGCCTCCGGCCGCCCGCCCGGCGTGCGACGAGCCCCAGCCGCGCTATCGCCTCGACCAGGGCCAGATCCGCGCGTACGACCCCGCCCACATCGCAGTCCACCCCGGCGCCCGGGTCACGGGCGGCACCGTCGGGGCCGTACAGCAGCGCCTCCAGCTCCGCACAGAGTCCCGGCACCACGTCCCTGGTGACGCGGCCGGTGACGACGAGAACGATCGGGGTCATGGCTTCCACATCAGGGAGACCGGTCCGGCGGCCGAAACTCATCGCTGCCCCGATCCGCACTTTCCCCCCAAGGCCGCGGCCCCGGGCACTTCACGCGTCCTCGGACGTTCCCGGACCGATGAACTTCCGTCAACTCCCGTTGTTTGTGCGGTTCCTGTGAACCCGGCCACTCGATTCCCCCTCTAGGTACATGAACCGGCCGGTGCGGCGTCCCCGCCACACCGACTGACCAGCGGCCCTTCGAGGGCCGCCCGATTCTCCAGGGGGAGAGTTGCGCAAACACGTGAGAAACGCGTGTGTTTCGACCGTCGCCACGGCAGCCGCCGTGGCACTCGCAGCCGGGATGACCACCCCGGCCGTCGCACAGCCCGACACCGCCGCCCCGGCAACCGGCAACCGGTCGCTGACCCAGCACCGGCTGACGCTGATCACCGGTGACCTGGTCACCGTGGACGCCAAGGGCCGGGTGACAGGTTTCCGGGCCGCCGAGGGCCGCGAGCACATACCCGTGCAGCGGCAGATACACAACGGGCACACCCTGCTCCTCCCCGCCGACGCGAGTCGGCTGATCAGCTCCGGAAAGCTGGACCGCCGGCTGTTCGACGTCACCGAGCTGAACCGTGCGGAGAACCGCCGGGCCCAGAAGTCGGGCCTGAAGCTGATCGTCTCCTACCGGGGCGCGAAGGCCGCCGCCGCGAAGGCCGAGGTCCGCGAAGCCGGTTCCACCCGGGTCGCCCGGACCCTGAAGACGCTGAACGCCGAGTCGGTGATCACCCCGCAGCGCGACGCCCGGGACATCTGGCAGGCGCTCACCAGCAAGGCGGCGCACGGTGCCCAGCGCACCACCGCCGCCGGGATCGACCGGGTCTGGCTGGACGGCGTACGCCGGGCGAGCCTGGACAAGAGCGTCCCGCAGATCGGCACCCCGGCCGCCTGGAAGGCCGGCTACACCGGCAAGGGCGTCAAGATCGCCGTCCTGGACACCGGTGTGGACGCCACCCACCCCGACCTCCAGGGCCAGATCCTCGACACGAAGAACTTCACCGCCTCGCCCGACGCCAAGGACCGGGTCGGCCACGGCACCCATGTCTCGTCGATCGCGGCCGGTACCGGCGCCAAGTCGGACGGCAAGTTCAAGGGCGTGGCCCCGGACGCCAAGCTGCTGGAAGGCAAGGTGCTCGACGACGACGGCTTCGGCGACGACTCCGGCATCCTGGCCGGCATGGAGTGGGCGGTCGCGCAGGGCGCCGACATCATCAACCTGAGCCTCGGCGGCGGCGACACCCCCGAGGTGGACCCGCTCGAAGCGGCGGTCAACAAGCTGTCGGCCGACAAGGGCGTCCTGTTCGCCATCGCGGCGGGCAACGAGGGCCCCGGCTCCGGCACCGTCGGCTCCCCCGGCAGCGCGGACGCCGCGCTGACCGTCGGCGCCGTCGACGACAAGGACGAGCTGGCCGATTTCTCCAGCCGTGGACCGCGCATCGGCGACAGCGCGATCAAGCCCGATGTCACCGCCCCCGGCGTGGACATCACGGCGGCGGCCGCCCCCGGCTCCGCCATCGAGCAGGAGGTCGGCCAGAACCCGCCGGGCTACCTGACGATCTCCGGTACGTCGATGGCGACCCCGCACGTCGCGGGCGCCGCGGCGCTCCTCAAGCAGCAGCACCCCGAGTGGAAGTACGCCGAGCTCAAGGGCGCGCTGACCGCTTCGACGAAGCCGGGCGCGTACACCCCGTTCGAGCAGGGCACGGGCCGGATCGCGGTGGACCGGGCGATCGAGCAGACCGTCGTCGCCGAGCCGGTCTCGGTGGGCTTCGGGCTGCAGCAGTGGCCGCACACCGACGACACCCCGGTCACCAAGAAGGTGACATACCGCAACCTCGGCAGCAGCGACGTCACCCTCGACCTCGCGGTCACCGCGACCGGTCCGAAGGGCAAGCCCGCCCCGGCCGGCTTCTTCACCCTCGGCGCCGACAAGGTGACCGTCCCGGCGGGCGGCACCGCGGAAGTGCCACTGACCGTGAACACCAAGATCGGCGGCAAGGCCGATGGCATCTACTCCGCGTACGTCGTCGGGACCGGCGGCGGCCAGGGCGTCCGCACGGCGGCCGCGGTCGATCGCGAGATCGAGTCGTACGACCTCACCGTCAAGACCATCGGACGGGACGGCAAGCCGGCCGAGTTCGTCGATTCCAACCTCTTCGGGCTCACGGGCTCGGCGGTCGGCCAGTGGCTCTCGCCGACGAGCACCGACGGCACGGCGAAAGTCCGCGTCCCCGCGGGCGGTTACACGCTGAACACCGGCGTCACCGTCGACCCCGAGGACTACACCAAGGGCACGGACTGGCTGTCCCAGCCGAAGCTGGACATCAACAAGAACGTCAGCCTGACGTTCGACGCGCGCAAGGCGAAGCCGGTGAACATCACCGTGCCCGCCGCCGGCGCCAAGCCCTTGCTGGCCACGACCGAGCTCCAGTACGCGTCCGAGGACAACGCCTACGGGTACGGCTGGCTCCTCGACACGTACAAGAACTTCCGCACCGCGCACTTCGGCCCGAAGGTCACCGACGGCTCGCTCACCCAGAACTGGATCGGCAGCTGGCTCAAGGGGACCTCGACCCGGTACGACATCGTGGCCGGCGGTCCGGTGACCGGGGCGGCCACCGGCTTCGAGCGGAAGTACACCACCGGCCAGCTGGCCAAGGTCGGCCTCTCCCTCGGCTCGCCCGCCAAGGGCAAGACCGGTGAGATCGCCGTGTCGGGCACGCTGCCCGGCATGGACGGCGGCTGGGCCGCCTGGTCCCTGCACAAGGTCCCCGGCACCGCCACCGCCTATGTCTCCACCGCCGACAGGGCGCGGTGGAGCTTCGACTTCAGCCAGGACGGCCCGGTCGACGAGGACGGCTACCCGGTGACCGAGGCGCAGTACTCCCTCGGTGCCCCGCAGTCCCTGAAGGCCGGCAAGTCCTACACGAAGAAGGTCAACACCGCGGTGTTCGGCCCCGCGGTCAGCTCCAAGTACGGCGTTCTGCGCGACGGCGACAACATCGTCGGCATGCTGCCGGTGGTGGCCGACGGACGCGGCAACATCGGTGATTCGACGTACAGTTCGGCCAGCACCGTCCTGTACCGCAACGGCAAGAAGCTCGCCCAGAACGGCGACCCGCTGACCGGCCTGGCCCCCTTCGCCGTACCGTCCGCCGCCGCCGACTACCGGCTGACGACCTCGATGCGGCGCAGCACCGCGCTGTCCCCGGTCTCCACCCGGATCGACGCGAGCTGGACCTTCCGCTCCAAGCACACCACCGCCCCGACCATGCTCCCGGTCTCCACGGTGCGGTTCACGCCCAACGTCACCCTCGACAGCAGGGTCACGGCCGGCCGGACCGCTTCCGTACCCGTGACGGTGCAGGGCGCCGCCGCCGGCAAGAACCTCAAGTCGCTGACGGTGTACGTCAGTTACGACGCCGGCAAGACCTGGAAGAAGTCCACGGTCAAGGCGGGCAAGCTCTCCGTGAAGAACCCGGCCAAGGGGAAGTCCATCTCCTACCGGGCGAACGTCACGGACAAGCAGGGCAACAAGTCGTCGGTGTCGATCTACAACGCGTACTTCGGCAAGTGAACGGCACGTCGGTGAGCCGGTAGGCGAACCGACCGCATGAGAGCGGCCCGTCGGGGAGGATTCCTCCGCCCCGACGGGCCGTTCGCATGCCGACGGGACCGGCGCGCGTCGTCTCTCAGCTGACCGGAAACACCCCGGTGTCCAGGACCAGCCCGAACGGCTCGGGCAGCGTCAGCTTCTCCCCGTACTCGACCGTGTCCAGCACGCGGTAGGCGCCGCCGTCGGGCTCCCCGTACAGCGTGGCGGTGGGGCGGCCCGAGTGCCACGGGTCGAGCAGCAGGAACAGCTCGACACCTGCCTTCGCGTATCCGTGCACCTTGCCGATGCGGTCGTGGTTGGCGTTGGCCTGCGAGGTGATCTCCACGACGAGCCGGGCCTCTTCGGCCGGGATGCGGTTGCCCGGTCCGGTCGCCACCGCACGGGGCACGACGACGAGATCGGGGATGTAGAGCCCGGCCCGCCCCGGTACGGAGACGCCGAGGGTCTGATAGATCCCCCAGTCCTCGGGGATGACGCCGTAGAGCCTGCGCTGCAGCAGTTCTGCGGTGGTGTTGTGGTCCTTGGACGGCGGTGGCGACACGGTGACGATCCCCTCGATGATCTCCACCTTGCAGCCCTCGGGCGCGTCCGTCTCCTCCCAGATCCGGACGAGGTCGTCCCACTCCTGGCCGCGGCCGGGGGCGGGATCGACGCTGAGTGCGCTCATGGCGGTCTCCTCTTATCGGTGCGTCACCGAGTCCAGCATGCCGAACGGGACCGGTGGCAGTCCACCGGTCCCGTTCACCCGTACGAGAAAACCGCAGGTCAGGCGATACGTTCCCGCACCACGGGGGTGGCGGTGAACGACGTGCCCGTCGGGGCGATGTCGTAGGCGTCGGGCAGGGCCTTCAACGCGTAGTCGAACTTCTCGGGGGTGTCGGTGTGCAGTGTCAGCAGGGGCTGTCCGGCCGTGACCGTGTCGCCCGGCTTGGCGTGCAGTTCGACGCCCGCGCCGGCCTGGACCGGGTCCTCCTTGCGGGCCCGGCCCGCGCCGAGGCGCCAGGCGGCGACGCCGATGTCGTAGGCGTCCAGGCGGGTCAGTACGCCGGTGGACGGGGCCGTCACGACGTGCTGCTCGCGGGCGACCGGAAGCGTGGCGTCCGGGTCTCCGCCCTGGGCCGAGATCATCCGGCGCCAGACGTCCATCGCGGAGCCGTCGGCAAGGGCCTTCTCGGGGTCGGCGTCCTTGAGACCGGCCGCGTCGAGCATTTCGCGGGCCAGTGCGAGGGTGAGGTCGACGACGTCCTTCGGGCCGCCGCCGGCCAGTACCTCGACCGATTCGCGCACCTCCAGGGCGTTGCCCGCGGTCAGGCCGAGCGGGGTGGCCATGTCGGTGAGCAGCGCGACCGTCCGAACTCCGCTGTCGGTACCCAGCGCGACCATGGTGGAGGCCAGCTCACGGGCGTCCTCGATGGTCTTCATGAAGGCGCCGGAGCCGACCTTGACGTCCAGGACGAGTGCGCCGGTGCCCTCGGCGATCTTCTTGGACATGATCGAGCTGGCGATCAGCGGGATGGCCTCGACGGTGCCGGTGACATCGCGGAGCGCATACAGCTTCTTGTCGGCGGGGGCGAGCCCGTCACCGGCGGCGCAGATCACGGCGCCGGTGGTGTCCAGGACGTTCAGCATCTCGGCGTTCGAGAGGTGGGCGCGCCAGCCGGGAATGGACTCCAGCTTGTCGAGCGTGCCGCCGGTGTGGCCGAGTCCGCGGCCGCTGAGCTGCGGCACAGCGGCGCCGCAGGCGGCGACCAGCGGGGCGAGCGGCAGGGTGATCTTGTCGCCGACGCCGCCGGTGGAGTGCTTGTCGGTGGTGGGGCGGGAGAGCGAGTCGAAGTTCATCCGCTCACCGGAGGCGATCATGGCAGCGGTCCAGCGGGCGATCTCCGTACGGTTCATACCGTTCAGCAGGATCGCCATGGCCAGCGCGGACATCTGCTCGTCGGCGACCTCGCCGCGGGTGTAGGCATCAATGACCCAGTCGATCTGTTCGGGGGTCAGCTCGCCTCGGTCCCGCTTGGTGCGGATGACGGAGATGGCGTCCATGTCCTGGAATTCCTTCCGGCCGGTGCGTACGCAGGAGTCCCGAATGACTCTACGCGCATAGAGGGTGGAAGCGGGGGTGGCCCTCCCGACGTGCGGGAGGGCCACCGGAGTTCTACTTCAGATGGTCCGGTCCGAACGCCTGCGGCAGCATCTCGTCGAGCGTGCGCAAGCCGTCCGGCGTCTCCAGAATCAGCTCCGGCCCGCCGAACTCGTACAGCAGCTGCCTGCACCTGCCGCACGGCACCAGGATCTCGCCCGCCCCGTCCACACAGGTGAAGTGGGTCAGCCGCCCGCCACCGGTGGCATGGAGCTGGGAGACCAGGCCGCACTCGGCGCACAGCCCGATGCCGTACGAGGCGTTCTCGACGTTGCAGCCGGACACCGTACGGCCGTCGTCGACGCGGGCCGCGGCGCCGACCGGATAGTGCGAGTAGGGAACGTACGCACGTGTCATGACGGACCGTGCGGCGCTCCGCAGCGCCGCCCAGTCGACCTCCGCGGCGGCCGTCACTTGCCCTGGCCCTTCCGGTAGCGCATGCCGTCCGCCTTCGGCATCCGCAGTCGCTGGGCGGAGAGCGAGAGGACGAGCAGTGTCACGATGTACGGGGTGGCGCTCACGAACTCGGTGGGCACCGTGTCCGTGGCGAGGTACCAGACCAGCACCGCGGCGGCGATGACCGCGCTGACCACGCCCTGGACGAAGCTCTTGCGGTACAGCTTCCAGGCGGCGAGCACGGCCAGCACGACCACGAGCAGCAGGAGCAGCGCGTGGACTGACTCGCCGCCGTTGCGCAGCTGGAGCGCGTCGGCGAAGCCGAACAGGCCGGCGCCCATGGCGAGCCCGCCGGGCCGCCAGTTGCCGAAGATCATGGCGGCGAGACCGATGTATCCGCGGCCGCCGGTCTGACCCTCGTTGTAGATGTGCGAGGTGACGAGCGAGAGGAAGGCACCGCCGAGGCCGGCCATGCCGCCGGAGACGATCACCGCGATGTACTTGTAGCGGTAGACGTTCACGCCGAGCGACTCGGCGGCGACCGGGTTCTCGCCGCAGGAGCGCAGCCGCAGCCCGAACGAGGTCTTCCACAGCACGAAGAACGTGAGGACGAAGAGGACCACGGCCAGGACCGTCAGCAGCGACACATTGGTGACCAGGCCGCCGATGACGCCGGCCAGGTCGGAGACGAAGAACCAGTGGTGCTTCTCGATGGAGTGCAGCCAGTCGGAGAGGCCCGGGATCGTCACCGAGGTGATGTCGTCGGCCGGCGGGGACTGCTTCGGGCTGCCGCCCTTGGCCGCCGCCTCACCCGAGTTGAACCAGAGCTTGGCGAAGTAGGTGGTGAAGCCGAGCGCCAGGATGTTGATGGCGATACCGGAGATGATGTGGTCGACGCCGAAGGTGACGGTCGCTACGGCGTGCAGCAGCCCGCCGAGCATGCCACCGATGACGCCGGCCAGTACACCGACCCACGGGTTGGTCTGCCAGCCGGCCCAGGCGCCGAAGAAGGTGCCCAGGATCATCATGCCTTCGAGGCCGATGTTGACCACACCGGCCCGCTCGGCCCAGAGGCCACCGAGACCTGCGAGCCCGATCGGCACGGCCATCGCGAGCGCCGCGCTGATCTGTCCCGCCGATGTGACGTCCTCGGCGCCGGTGATGGCGCGTACGGCGGACAGCGCGAGCAGCACGCCCGCGATGATCAGCAGTACGACGGGGAAGGAGAGGCGGGTGCGGCCGCCCTTGCCACCGGAGACCTTGGGGGCCGCGGGGGGCGGGGTGGAAGTCGCCGTGGCGGTCACGCCGACACCTCCTGCTGGTCGGAGTTACGGGCGGCCTGTGCGGCGAGTTCCGCGCCGACCTTGCTCTGCTGTCGCTTGAGTCCGTAGCGGCGGACGACTTCGTAGGCGATGACGACGCACAGGACGATGACGCCCTGGATCACGCCGACGATCTCCTTGTCGTAGCCCTCGAATTCGAGCTTGCCGGTGCCGCGCTCGAGGAAGCCCCAGAGCAGTGCGCCGAGCGCGATGCCGATGGGGTGGTTGCGGCCGAGGAGGGCGATGGCGATACCGGTGAAGCCGATACCGACCGGGAAGTCGCCGCTGTACTCGAAGCTGTCGTTGAGAAGGGTCGGCATACCGACCAGACCGGCCACGGCACCGGAGATCAGCATCGAGGTGACGACCATCTTCTTCACGTCGACACCGCTGGCCTCGGCCGCGGAGCCGGACTGGCCGACGGTGCGCAGGTCGAAGCCGAACCGGGTGCGCGAGAGCGCGAACCAGTAGGCGACGCCCGCGACGACCGCGACCACGATGAAGCCCCAGACGGGCGTCGGGGTGGTCGGGAACTCGAAGAAGTGCGAGGACTCCGGGAGCGGCTTGGTGGAGATCTTCGTGCCGGCCTCGTCGAGGTGGCCGAGGCGGCCCTGCTGGAGCAGATAGCCGATGATGGCCGTCGCGATGGCGTTCAGCATGATCGTCGAGACGACCTCGCTGACACCCCGGGTGACCTTGAGAACGCCGGCAATACCGGCCCACATCGCGCCGACGATCATCGCGGTGAGGATGATCAGCGGGATCTGCAGGGCGCCGGGCAGGGTCAGCGCGCCGCCGACCGCGGCGGCGAAGAAGGCGGCGAGGCGGTACTGGCCGTCGACGCCGATGTTGAAGAGGTTCATCCGGAAGCCGACGGCCACCGCGAGACCTGCGAGGTAGTACGTCGTCGCCTTGTTCAGGATGTAGACCTGGCTGTCCGACTTCATCCCGTAGTCGAACATGATGCCGAAGGCGCTGAACGGCTCCTTGCCGGTGGCGGCCAGCACGAGTGCGGTCACCAGGAAGGCGACCACGATCGCGAGTACGGGGGCCGCGATCCCCAGGAGCAGCCGCTCCTTGTCGATCTTCTTCATCGGTCCTCTCCCCCGTTCCGGGGGTCGGTGTCGGTGCTTTCGGCACCGGAGTCGTCCGGCGCAGCTGTCTCGTCCGGCGCTTCGAGGTGGCCGGTGGCCGCGCCCGTCATCGCCGAGCCGAGCTCCTCCGGGGTGATGGTCGCCGGGTCGGCGTCCGCCACCAGCCGGCCGCGGTACATGACACGCAGGGTGTCGGAGAGCCCGATCAGCTCGTCCAGGTCGGCGGAGATCAGCAGCACCGCCAGTCCTTCGCGGCGTGCCTCGCGGATCTGGTCCCAGATCTGCGCCTGGGCTCCGACGTCCACGCCCCGGGTGGGGTGCGCGGCGATCAGGAGCTTCGGGTCGTGGCTCATCTCGCGGCCGACGATCAGCTTCTGCTGGTTGCCGCCGGAGAGCGAGGCCGCGGTGACCTCGATACCGGGGGTGCGGACGTCGTACTCGCGCACGATCCGCTCGGTGTCGGCGCGGGCACCCTTGAGGTCGAGGAACACGCCCTTGCTGTTTGGGCGTTCGGTGACATGACCGAGGATGCGGTTCTCCCAGAGCGGGGCTTCCAGCAGCAGTCCGTGCCGGTGGCGGTCCTCGGGGATGACGGCCATGCCGTCCTCGCGGCGCTTGCGGGTCGGCGTGCGGGAGATGTCGGCGCCGTCCAGGGTGAGTACGCCGGTGTCGAGGTGGCGCATGCCCATGATCGCGTCGACCAGTTCGGACTGGCCGTTGCCCTCGACGCCCGCGATGCCGAGGACCTCGCCCTTGTGGATGGTGAAGTCGATGCCGTCGAGCACCGAACGCACCACGCCGTCCGGGTCGGTTGCGGTCAGCCTCAGCCCCTCGACGGTCAGCATCGGGATGTCGGTGACGGTCGACTCGCGGGTCTCCGGCGACGGGAGTTCGCTGCCGACCATCAGCTCGGCGAGCTGCTTGGTCGTGGTGCGCTTCGGGTCGGCGGTGCCCACCGTCGTACCGCGCCGGATGACGGTGATCTCGTCGGCGACCGACAGGACCTCGCCCAGCTTGTGCGAGATGAAGATGACGGTCAGGCCCTCGGCCTTGAGCTCGCGCAGGTTGTCGAAGAGCGCGTCGACCTCCTGCGGTACGAGGACGGCGGTGGGCTCGTCGAGGATCAGGGTGCGGGCGCCGCGGTAGAGGACCTTGAGGATCTCCACGCGCTGCCGGTCTGCGACCCCGAGGTCCTCGACCATGGCGTCCGGGCGGACACCGAGACCGTAGGCGTCGGAGATCTCCTTGATCTTGGCGCGGGCCCGGTCGCCGATCCCGTGCAGCTTCTCGGAGCCGAGGACGACGTTCTCCAGGACCGTGAGGTAGTCGGCGAGCATGAAGTGCTGGTGCACCATGCCGATGCCTCGGTCGATGGCGTCGCCGGGGTTGTGGAACGAGACCTGCTCGCCGTCCACCGCGATGGTGCCCTCGTCCGGCTTCTGCATGCCGTACAGGATCTTCATCAGAGTGGACTTGCCGGCGCCGTTCTCGCCGACGAGAGCGTGGACGGTGCCGCGGCGCACGGTGATGTCGATGTCGTGGTTGGCCACGACTCCGGGGAACCGCTTGGTGATGCCGCGAAGCTCCACGGCATGAGGACTGCTGGACGCGTTGATGACGCACTCTCCTTGGCAGGAGCGGAGGGCGGAGGCGATGGGACGGAGGCGGTGGGGGCGAAAAAAGGTACCGCGCCCGGCGGACGCTACGCGCGTAGCGCCACCGAATCGTTGGCCACCTGATGACAGGTGGCAGACAGTGCGCGTACGGCTACGGCGATGCAACCGGAAGCCGTACGTGAATCGGGGCCCGCGCCAGCAGCCGAAGCAGCTCGCCGGGCCCCGATCGACGGGTCGGATCAGGTCGTGGTCTTGACCGTGATGGAGCCGTCGACGATCTTCTTCTTCGCGGCGTCGAGCTGGGTCTGGATGTCCTTGAGGTGGTCACCCGTGGTGGTCAGGCTGACGCCGCCCTTGGCCAGGGAGTACGCCTGCGTGCCCGTCACCGGCTTGCCGTCCTTGACGGACTTGACCAGGTCGAAGACGCCGGTGTCGACGTTCTTGACGACGGAGGTCATGATCGTGTCCTTGTACTTCGACAGCGCCGGGTCGAGCGCCTGGTCGGAGTCGACACCGATGGACCAGGCACCCTTCTTGCCCGCGACGGCCTCGATCGAACCGGCACCGGAGCCGCCCGCGGCGGCGAAGATGACGTCCGCACCCTTGTCGAGCATGCCCTTGGCAGCTTCCTTGCCCTTGTCGGGGCTGCCGAAGCCGGACAGGTCCGAACCGGTGGACAGGTACTGGATCTGCACCTTGGCCTTCGGCTTGGTGTCCAGGACACCCTGCTGGAAGCCCGCGGCGAACTTCTTGATCAGCGGAAGGTCCACGCCGCCTATGAAGCCGACCTGGCCGTCCTTCGACTTCAGCGCCGCCGCGACACCGGCGAGGTACGAGCCCTGCTCCTCGGTGAAGACGATGGAGGCGACGTTCTTCGCGTCGGAGACCGAGTCGACCAGACCGAAGTTGACCTTCGGGTACTTGGCGGCGACCTTGTCGACCGCGTCCTTGTACGCGAAGCCGATCGCGACGACCGGGTTGTAGCCGCCCTCGGCGAGCGACTCGAGGCGCTGCTCGCGGTCGGCAGGGGTCTCACCGGTCTTGGCGGTGAGCTCCTTCGTCTCGGCACCGAACTCGGACTTGGCCTTGTCCAGACCACGCGCGGCGGAGTCGTTGAACGAGTTGTCGCCACGGCCGCCCACGTCGTAGGCCATGCCGATCTTCATCTTGCCCTTGTCGGAGCCGGAGCTCTCGGTGGACGACTCGCCACACGCGGTGGCAGTGAGCGCGAGAGCTGCAGTGACAGCACACGCAGCGGTGATCTTGGATACCCGGCGCAAGGGAAGGCTCCTTCAAACCTGACCGAAGCGCCTCTTCCGGCGCTGGTTTCGCCGCGATCGTAACGCGCGTAGATGTCAGATAAAGCCCTGTACGGAAGCCGTTATCGGATCGTCGCGAACCAGGGGTGACCTGTCCGGTTACGGATGGTTGCCGTCGAGCAACGCGGAGGCGGTGAAGAGCTCCACCGCGACAGTGATCGCCTCCTCGTCCGCGTCGAAATCACCGCGATGCAGGTCGAGTCGGGCGGTGTCGCCGGGGGTACGGACCCCGAGCCGGGCCATGGCTCCGGGGACGTGCTCCAGGTACCAGGAGAAGTCCTCGCCGCCGAGGCTCTGTTCGGTGTCCTCGATCGCATACGATCCGCGACGGGCGGTCATCGCCCCGGCGAGCAGATCGATCACTGCGGCGTCGTTCACGACGGGCGGAACGCCCCGGACGTAGTTGATCACCGTCTTGGCCCGGTACATCCCGGCCACCTCGTCGATCGCCGCGTGCACCAGGTCCGGCGCCTCCCGCCAGGCCGCCAAGTCCAGGCAGCGGACGGTGCCGGACAGCTCGGCGTGCTGCGGGATCACGTTACAGGCGTGCCCGGCCTCCAGCCGGCCCCAGGTGACGGCGAGCCCGGCCCGTGCGTCGACCCGGCGGGCCAGCAGGGCGGGCACCTCGGTGGCGACCTTGGCGGCGGCGGTGACCAGGTCGGTGGTCAGATGCGGCCGGGCGGTGTGCCCGCCGGGGCCGTCGAGGCTGACCTCCAGGCGGTCGCAGGCCGAGGTGATCGCCCCGACCCGCAGCCCGATCCGCCCCACGTCCACCTTCGGGTCGCAGTGCACCCCGATGATCCGCCCGACGCCCTCCAGCGCCCCGGACGCGATCGTGTCGGGCGCACCGCCCGGCAGCACCTCCTCGGCCGGCTGGAAGATCAGCCGCACCGGCCGCGGCAGCAGCCCCTGCCGGTCGAGCCCGGCGAGCACGAGACCGGCGCCGAGGACCGAGGTGGTGTGGATGTCGTGCCCGCAGGCATGCGCCCGGTCGGGGACGGTGGAGCGGTACGGGACGCCCGCCTTGGTGTCCGGGATGGGCAGAGCGTCGATGTCCGCGCGCAGAGCGAGCATGGGCCGCGCGTCGCCTTCCCGCCTGCCCACGTCGCACAGGAGCCCGGTCCCGGTGTCGAGTACGCGTGGTTCCAGCCCCGCCTTCTCCAGCCGGGCCTTGATGGCCGCGGTGGTGCGGAACTCCTGATTGCCCAGCTCGGGGTGCATGTGCAAATCGCGGCGGAAGGCGATCAGTTCGGCACGCAGGGTCTCGGGCAGGGTGCCGGGCAGCGCCTCGTCCCCGGGCAGCTGGGCATCGGAATCACGGGACATCAACTGGTTCACCTGGTGAAGGGTAAGGCTCTTCCCTCGCCAACTGACCATGAAACAAGAAAAGTTCAGCCACATAGACGAATAAATGACTGCGTCGTGGCGTGTGAGGCGATGGTGAGGTGGGTAAACTCGCCCATTTCGCGCCCACCGCCACCCGCACGGCCTCCTCCCCGAGGGACTCCGTCAGTCGGGGAGCCCCCGGCGTACCGGAAACAGCGCCGACCCGATGCACAGGGCTCCGACCGGCAGCAGGTCCAGGCTCATGGCCATCAGTGCGGTCCCGGCCAGCACGGCCACGGGGGCCCACGCCCGAACCAGGTCCCGGCGGAAGACCGCGAGCAGGGTGACCAGGCCCAGCAGCCCGACCCAGAACAGCATCGGCACCACCGTGTAGACCAACGGCAGCACGCCCGGTACGTCCTGCACCCGCCCGGACATGTCGCTCATGGCCTGCTCGTCCGCGGCGACGAACCCGACCAGCAGGTCGACCACCGCCTGGACCGCCACCGCCGCCGCCGCCACGACCAGCCCCGCCCAGGCCGCCACCTCGACGGCGACCCGCCTGCCGGCGCGCACCGCGGCGGTCTGCCGGCCCAGGGCAGCAGGCGGGATACAGGAGACGCAGTACCAGGACACCATGTCGTCCAGCCACTCGCGACCCAAATCGTGCTGGGTGGTGACCTGCCCGTACCCGGACAGCACCGCCTCCGCCCCGTCGTAGATGGTCGGGGTCGGGGTCGGGCCCATCATCCCGGTCTCCTCATTGAAATCCGGTTCGCCCGGCCGGAAAACGCGTACGGCGCCGGTCGAGATCTCGTGCACCGGCCACCGCGGCCTGCCGTCGGAAGTGGCCGAACAGGTTCGCGCCGGCCTCGCCGCCCAGGTCCAGGCACTGGACACCACCGAACTCATTGCCGTCGGCTGCATCGCTGATGGGCCTGACGCCTGGTGGGCACAGATTGCCTTCGACGCAGGTGCCAAGCTCGAAGTCGTCATTCCGGCCACCGAATACCGCGCCGGACTGCCCCACTGGCACCACGCCGAATACGATCAACTACTCAGCTGGGCTACCGACGTTCACCGCACCGGGCTCACGAGTCGACCTCTGAAGCTCATCAGGCCGGGAGTGAAATCCTCGTCCGACTCTCCGACCACCTCCTGGCCGTATGGGACGGCAAACCCGCCCGCGGCTTTGGAGGAACGGCAGATGTCGTCAGCTACGCGCGCGAAGTAGGCGTGCCCGTCACCATTCTCTGGCCAGACGGAGCCTCACGGTAGGTTCCTCTATCAGCTCGTGCCGCAGTCAAGGGAAGATCACGTCAAGCTCGGTCGTGGCTTGACAGCCGGCAAAGCATGGGCAGGAAGAGACGGACACGACACTGTGTATACGTTCGCCGGATGCCGGTCAGCCCGGCCGCCGGGTCACACCGCTGACACACGAACGTGACACCCAGGGTGCGGGTGTCACGTTTTCGTACGGGGGTGGGGTTGCGGGCGGCCGCTACGCCTCCGTCACCGCCGTCGCCCTCCAAGGGGCCAGCCGCTGGACGTCGCGGGCCGTTTCCGTGACACCGCTCAGGAAGCCCTGGGCGCGCGGGGATGCCGTGTCGCGGAGCCATTCCGGGGCGATGTCGCAGACCGCGACCTTGACTTCCGTGCCGACGAGGGCGAGGGGCAGGGTGTGGACGACCGTGGAGGGGAAGCTCAGGACCGTACGGCCGATGGGGCCGCGGCGGGCGATGAGTTCCAGGGGGAGGTCGGGGCGGACGATCTCCAGGCCGGTGGCGGCCTCCAGGGCGTGGAGCTTGTCGGTGGACTCGCGGCGGTGGGCGAAGTAGCGGGTGGCCCCATGGGTGCGGGCCAGGGCCGCGACGGCCTCCAGGTACTGGGCCTGGTCGACCACGCCCGTCTCGACCAGCGAGGTGCCGACCAGGTCCGCGCCCTTGGTGAGCAGCGGCGGACCGAAGCGGGCGCGGGTCCAGGCGAAGGTGTTGCGGATGACGGTGACGCCGGGCGGAGCCTCGACCGGCATCGCCGTGAAGACCTCGACCGTACGGGTGGCGGACGGGGTGAATCGGCTGCGGGCGCGGGCCGTGACCGGGGCCAGGACCAGTTCGCGCGGGCCCGAGCTTCCCTTGCGGTGCCAGCGCACCAGGCGTTCGCCGCGGGCCAGTTGGGCGACGAACTCCATGGTGGCCGTGCCGTCGTCGACCACCGTGAGGCGGCGGGCGCGGACCATGGTGAGCAGGAGCTGGACGTAGCGGGAGAAGGGATCGCCGATGACGATCCGCTCGGCCCTGCGCAGCAGTCCGGCCAGTGAGCGCAGGGTCTTCAGGGGCGCGCCGGCGCCGCCGCGCGCCTCCTGCCAGCGGACGTTGACGCCCTCGTCGCGGGCCAGCTCCGCCATCCGGCGCAGCTGGCCGCGCGACATCGGGTCGACCGGGGGGAGGACGACGACCGTGATGTCCGTGAGGACATGGTCGTCGCCTCCCTCTGTGTAGGCCCACTCCAGGACGTTCAGGAGCTGGACCGGGCTCTCGACGAAGGCGAGGTTCACCGGTCGGCCCGTCAGACCGCGACCGGCTCGGCGGCCGAAGCCGTCTCGGCGCTCTCGGCGACGACGCCCGCGACCCGGCGGAGCTTCTTCATCGGGCCGAGCTCGGACTCGTACACCTTCTTGATGCCGTCGCCGAGCGAGGCCTCGATGGTGCGGATGTCGCGGACGAGGCGGGTGAGGCCCTGCGGCTCGACGGAGGCGGCCTGGTCGGAGCCCCACATCGCACGGTCGAGGGTGATGTGGCGCTCGACGAACGCGGCGCCGAGGGCGACGGCGGCGAGGGTCGTCTGGAGGCCGGTCTCGTGGCCGCTGTAGCCGATCGGGACGTTCGGGTACTCCTGCTGGAGGGTGTTGATGACCCGGAGGTTCAGCTCCTCGGCCTTGGCCGGGTACGTCGAAGTGGCGTGGCAGAGAAGGATGTTGTCGCTGCCGAGGACCTCGACCGCGTGACGGATCTGGCGCGGCGTCGACATGCCGGTGGAGAGGATGATCGTGCGGCCGGTGGCGCGCAGCGAGCGGAGCAGCTCGTCGTCGGTCAGGGACGCCGAGGCGACCTTGTGGGCGGGGACGTCGAACTTCTCCAGGAAGGCGACGGCCTCGGTGTCCCACGGGGAGGCGAACCAGTCGATGCCGCGCTTGGCGCAGTGCTCGGAGATGGCCTGGTACTCGGCCTCGCCGAACTCGACGCGGTGGCGGTAGTCGATGTACGTCATCCGGCCCCAGGGGGTGTCGCGCTCGATGTCCCACTGGTCGCGCGGGGTGCAGATCTCCGGGGTGCGCTTCTGGAACTTGACGGCGTCGCAGCCGGCTTCGGCCGCCACGTCGATCAGTGCGAGGGCGTTGTCGAGGTCGCCGTTGTGGTTGATGCCGATCTCGCCGGTGACGTAGACGGGCCGGCCCGGGCCTGCGATGCGGGTGCCGAGGGTGCGCAGACGGGAGGTGCTCATGAGGTGCGTTCCTTACTTGGGGGACTGAGGGGGGTTGCTTGGGGGGGGTGAGTTGCTCGGGGGTTACTCGGGGGACTGGGCGGGAGCTGTGGTCGTGAGGGTGGGGCCCAGCAGCCAGGCCGCGATCTCGCGGATGGCGCCGAAGCCGCCCGGGGTGGTCGTGACGGCGCGCGCCGCGGCACGTACCGAGTCATGGGCGCTCGCGACCGCGACGGGCCAGCCGGCCAGCGCGAAGCACGGCAGGTCGTTGACGTCGTTGCCGACGTAGAGGACACGCTCCGGAGCGATGGACTGTTCGTCGCACCACTGCTTGAGCGCCAGGTCCTTGCGGTCGATGCCGTGCAGGACCGGGATGCGGAGCTTGTGTGCGCGGGCCGCGACGACCGGGTTCTGTTCCGTGGAGAGGATCAGCAGCGGCAGTCCGGCCTTGCGCAGGGCCGCGATGCCCAGGCCGTCGCCGCGGTGGACGGCGACGATCTCGCGTCCGTCGGCGTCGATGAGGACCCGGTCGTCGGTCTGCGTGCCGTCGAAGTCGAGGACGACCGCGTCGATGTCGTCCCGGGTGGGCAGCGGTGAGGGGTCCAGGAGCGGCGCGAGGGCGCGGGCGCGTGCCAGGTCGTGCGGGTCGTCGATCTCCAGGACCCGGGCGGCGTCGGTGCGCACCAGGGCGGTGTGGCCGAAGAAGCGGTGGCGGTGGATTCGGAAGCCCGCGGCGTTCATGGCGTACGCGGTGCCGGTCTCCAGCAGGTCCTCCGGGCGGTCCTGGCGCATCTGCCGGACGGACTTGTCGTGGTTGACACCGTAGTTGTCCTCCTCCAGCGCACTGCCGTCGCGCCAGAGGAAGCCGTGGAACGGGGCCACTGTGACCGCCGTGTCGGCGCCGTCGCGTGCGACGGCCGCGGCGACGCCGTCGATGTCCTCCCGTACGACGAAGGGGCTGGTGCACTGGACCAGCAGGACCACGTCGGCCCTACGGTCGTGCATCGCCTCGTACGCGTCCAGGGCGTGCAGCACCGCGTCCTCGCTGCTCGACTTGTCCCCGGCGATGGCCTGGGGGCGCTGGACGATGTGGACCCGGTCCGGGGCGCCCAGCGTGTCGCCGGCGGCGCGGGCCGCGTCGGCGATGGCCGCGTCGTCGGTCGTCACGACGACGTCCGTGACCTCACGGGAGTCCAGGCAGGCGCGTACGGCACGGGCGACCAGCGGTACACCGCCGACCTGGGCGAGGTTCTTGGCCGGGACGCCCTTGGATCCGCCGCGGGCGGGGATCACGGCGAGCACGGTGGGCGGCGTCATCGCTGCTCCTGGTGTCGTGGTGGAAGTGGAGATGTTCACAGCTCGCCCATCCGCCGGATGACGGGGGCGACCCGCTGGACGCCCTGCCGGTACGCGCCCCGCGCCGCTTCGCGTACCGCGTCGCGGACCGCGCCCCGCACCCCGCCGGTCTCGCGCGGCCGGTCCGTGCCCGGCAGCGGGTGGCCGTCGGGGGCCAGGTGGTGGCGGGCGAGGATGCCGGAGAGGTAGCCGGGGGCGGTGGCGGGTGTGTAGTACGGGGCGAGGTCGGGCAGGCGGGCGGCGGCGAGCAGGGATTCGACGCGTGCGCGGGCGTTGTCGTAGGCCGTGGCGTACGTGCCGTCGGCGGCGACGCCCTGGCCGGCCAGCCATTCGCCGTCGGGCTCCGGGCGGTGGCCGCCGTCCAGGTGGTCCCAGGAGGTGAGCAGGCCGGAGCCGATGAAGTGGTGGTTGCCGAGGGCCTCGCGGACGCCGAGGTCGGTGAGGATCGCGGTCGGGATGCGCCGGTGCAGGGACTCCAGTGCGGCGGTCGAGGAGACCGTGACCAGCAGGTCGGTGCGGTCCAGGACCTCGCCCATGTGCCCGTACACCAGACGGAAGTTGGGCGGCAGTCCGCCGGGCAGCTTCTCCGCGAGCCGCTGGTACGGCAGTTCCTCGATGTGCGTGGTGTGCTCGCCGGGCTTGGAGCGCAGCTTCAGCAGCACCTCGCGGTTCGGGTGCAGCCTGGCGTGCTCGACGAGCCTGCGCAGCAGATACGTACGGTCGGCGCGGGAGGCCGGTACGGAGGGCTGGGCGGCGAAGACGACCGTGTCGCGGCCCTTCTGCGGGCGGTGCGGCTCGCCGCCGAGGAACGGCAGGGCGGCCTCCGTGACGGCCGAGGCATCGGTGCCCACTCCCTCGTACACCGCGCGGAAACGCTCCGCGTCGTGGCGGGAGTTGGCGAGGACGACGTCCGCGCCGTGCCGCAGCAGCAGTCCGTCGGCGAGCTTCTCGTAGACGACGCCGACATAGCCGGTGACGACGACGGGCCTGGCGGGCAGCCGCAGCGCGGCGAGGCCGTGCAGCATCGCCTGGACGGCTCCCCCGACGAGGGCGAGTACGACGACGTCGTATCCCTCGTCCCGCACCGTGTGCAGAAATTCGACGGCCGTCACCTCGCGCACCCGGTCGGCGGCGATACCGACGTCGCCGACCTCGGCGAGCTGGCGCGGGGTCGGGGTGGCCCGGCCGCGCAGCAGGAGTCCGCTGATCTCGACGTGCTGCGTCGACCCCGCGGTGGTGAGGCGGCGCGCGGTGAGCGCGCCCCACTTCCAACGGGTGTCGGAGTCTGCGAGTACGGCTACCCGGAGGGCGGTCGTCTTATCTGTACGTGGGGGCACGTCCCAAAACTTAGGAAGGCATTTCGATTCGCGGCCCAACGTGACGGCAACAGCTGGTTAACAGCCCGCCGACGCTTGGCGAATCGCCTTCACAAAGAGGACGCAATCGCCCACGATTCAGCCTGGTTCATCATTCCGACATTCGCCGTTCACCCGGTGTCCCTCCTGGGGCCAAGGCAAATGACGGGCTCCCCCCTAGCGTGAGACGGGTGGTTAAGCTCTCGGTCATCGTGCCGTTCTACAACGTGCAGACATACGCCCCCGACACCTTGAGAAGCCTGCGGGCCAATGCCCGCGAGGACTTCGAATTCATCCTCGTCGACGACTGTTCGACCGACGGGACCGCGGACATACTGCGCCGCGCCGAGGACGAGATTCCGGGGGTGGTCGTACGCAGACACAAGCAGAACGGCGGACTGGCCACCGCCCGCAACACCGGCCTGGACGCGGCGCGCGGCGAGTACATCGCCTTCCTGGACGGCGACGACTGGCTGGCACCCGGGTACTACGCCGATGTCCTGGCCCGGACGGTGGCGCTGGGCTGCGACTTCGTCCGTACCGACCATGTCCAGGTCGAAGGCACCAGCCGTACGGTGCACCGCGTCCCGCACGGCAGGCGCGGCGAGGTGCTGGACCCGCGGGACGCGATCCTGCCCGCCGGGCGGTCCACCTCGGTCGACTATCCGTACGCCTGGGCCGGGCTGTACCACCGGCGCCTCCTGGACCGTGGACTGCTGCATTTCACGGACGGTCTGCGCACCGCGGAGGACCGCCCCTGGATCTGGCGGCTGCATCGCGAGGCCGATTCTTTTGCAGTGCTGGGACTTCTCGGAATTTTTTACCGGCGCGGGGTCGCCTCTTCGCTCACCCAGATCGGTGACGTACGCCAGCTCGATTTCATTCGCTCGTTCGACCAGGTCATTCGGGAAACGGCCCAGGACCGCGACGCACAGGCACTGCTGCCGAAAGCGGTCCGTACCTATTGCGCGATCATTTCCCACCACATGAGCTCGATCGAAAGGTTCGAACCAGCAGTGGCCCGCACACTGAAGTCGATGAGTGGAGCCGCACTCAAGCGAATGCCGCAGCAGGTGCTCGACGACGCCCTGGACTCGATGGACGTACAGCGCGCCACGCTGCTGCGCCGGCTGCGGCGCCGCCCGGTCGCCGCGGGTGCCAAGGAGGTGGCGGCCGCATGAACAGCGCCCGGTCCCGCACCACGCAGATCTTCTTCGCCTCCACCCTCTACGGCACCGCCACGCTCGCCGCCGCACTCGACGCGGGCTGCTTCCCGGACGCGGACCGCCGCATCCTGCTCGTCTCGAACAACGCGGCCGTCCCGGAGACGACACCCGCCGTCGACGCGATGCCGGGGTTCGACGCGCTGCGCAGCCGGTTCGACGACGTGATGTCGTGGAACACGACCATCGCCCCCTTCCACCCCGGCGGCTGGGCGCCGCGTCCCGACGACGTACCCCTGTGGGAGCGGCATCTGCGCCTGGCCTGGGGACTCGGCGACGACGACATCGAGCTCGCGGTCGAGTCGATCCAGGTCAACCCCGCGATGGCCATAGCCCAGATCTTCACCGGCGCACCGGTCGATGTGTACGCGGACGGGCTGATGAGCTACGGCCCCACCCGTAACAAGATCGACCCGCTGGTCGGTACGCGGGTGCGCCGGCTGCTCCATCTCGACCTGGTACCGGGGCTGAAGCCGCTGCTGCTCACGGAGTTCGGGGTGACGCCGCAGATCGTGCCGACCGAGGTGTTCCTCAAGGTGCTCGGTGAGCTGGGGGACGCGCCCGAGGTCCAGGGCAGTGTGCCGTCCGTGGAAGCGCCCGCCCTGCTGCTCGGCCAGTACCTCTCCGCGCTCGGTCTGATCAGCGCGGCCGAGGAGGAGAATCTGCATCTGCGGATGATGCGGGGCGCCGTCGCGCTCGGCCACACCCGCATCGTCTTCAAGCCGCATCCCACGGCCCCGGCGCAGTGGTCGCGGGCGATGGCCGCGGAGGCCGAGAAGCTCGGCGCCGAACTGACGGTGCTGGACTCGGGGGTGCTCACCGCCCCGGTCCTCGCCGAGGTGCTCTACCAGCGGATGCGGCCCGCGCTGGTCGTCGGCTGCTTCTCGACGGCGCTGCTCACCGCGTCGGCGTTCTACGGGCTGCCGGTTGCCCGGGTCGGCACGGAGATGCTGCTGGACCGGCTCGCCCCGTACGAGAACAGCAACCGCGTCCCGGTCACGCTCGTCGACGTACTTGTGCCGGAGGTGACGGACCGGGCGGCCGTCGAGAGGGCGGGCGCGGTGGACCCGGCGGATGTGGCGGATCTGACCGGGCTGCTCACGGCGGTCGGGTTCGCGATGCAGCCGAGGATCTACCCCGGGCTGCGGCCGGCCGCCGAACGGTATCTCTCCGCACACCTGGACGCCAGGACGTGGCGGTACTTCAAGCGCAAGCGGCTCACTTCGCTGGCGCTGCCGGGGGCGGTACCCGCGCAGTTCGCGTTCCTGCCGCGCAACGCGGTGGTGCGGAGGGTGGCACGGTCGGTACGGCGGCGCGTGGTCCGGCAGTAGACGGGAGCCGGACCGGGGCCGTCCGGTGGCCGACGAAGAAGCGGGGGGGGGGGCCCGGTCCCCCCCCCCCCCCCCCCCCCCCCCCCCCGCCCGCCCGCGCCCCCCCCCCCCCCGCTCACCCCCACGTCCGCCCCCGTGGGGGCGGGGTCCGGCCCCACCC
>NZ_JBHVWS010000044.1:0-54106 GCF_042882185.1 Streptomyces sp. NPDC058239 | reverse complement strand
TTTGTGGGGCGCGGGCGGGGGCCGGGGGGGGGGCCCCCCTAGCGGGGGGGGGGGGCGCGTGACCCCCCCCCCCCCCCCGCCCCGCCCCGGGCGCCGTCCGGCGCCCACGCCGCCCTGGATCACCCTCAGGTCCGCCGCGTTGGCCTCGGTGACCTTCCACAGTTCCTGCTGCCGGCCGTGCACATCGGCGACCGCCGCCTCCTGGTGGTCCAGCAGTCCGGCCGCCCGCTCGGTGAGCCGGGCGCCGAGGTGGCGGTCGTGGACCGAGATGCCCCACTCCGGGCGGTCGATGTCGGAGAGGAAGTACGCCATCTTCGGGTGCGAGATCAGGCTGATGATCGGTGTACCGCAGCCGAACGGGATCATGCCCGCGTGGCCGCGCATCCCGATGACCAGCTTCGTACGGGCGTAGGTGTCGCGGATCTCGTCGTTGCCGAAGTCGTACATCGGGATCACCGGCAGCGCGATTCCGTGCTCGCGCCGCAGGTCGAACGCGATCCGCTCGTCGTCCAGCGAGTGGGCCACGCACTGCACCTCGGCGCGCTTGCCGAGCTCCTTCACCGCGGTGGCCATCTCGGCGAGGAAGTGCCCGTAGTCATGGCCGAAGCGGAGCCCGGACCGGTCGTACGCGGCGTTGATCAGCACGGTGTTCTCGCGCTGTACGGGGTCGGTCCAGCCGTCCACCAGCTGCCTGGTGACCGTGGTCGGGCAGGGCTGGAAGCGGACCTTGTCCTGCAGCGACGACGGCAGCAGCTCCCGGACCTTCTCAATCGAGCCGTGGTTGCGCAGCCCGAAGAACGAGGCGCGCTCCACCAGCTTCCGCAGGGAGGAGAGGAACCGGTCCCGGCCGTGGCCGTACGCCTGGCCGTCGAAGGCGTTGAAGCCGACCGCGTACACCATGACGGGCACGTCGATCCGGTCCAGGAGTCCGTCCGGGACGTTCCACTGCCAGCCGCTGTTGCCGTTGGGCGCGGTGTCCGGGATGAAGAGGCCGCCGCCGCCGATGACCAGTCCGCGACGCTCGTTGACCCGTTCCAGCGCGGCCTCGTCGAAGAGCCGGTGGGCGTGGATCGAGTGCCAGCGCCGGGGACCGGTGTCCCGGCCGAAGGCCAGCCGTACGCTCTCGGGCAGCAGCTTGTCCCCGGCATTGCCCTGCCGCTCCATGTAGAAGGCGACATGGGCGAGTTGGCCGGATGCGGGGCCCTCCACGGGTGCGGGCACGTCCGTGGTGCGCTTGTACATCAGCCGGTTCGCGCGGTGGGTCGGGTCGACTTCGAGGCCCTTGAGGGCGTAGCCGGCCGCCGCGTCGTCGTCGCCGTGGATCCAGGCGATCTGGGCGAGGCGCCCGAAGGCGGTCGCGGCCCGGTTGGGGGCCGCGGTGGCGAGCAGGAGCCGGGCGCGGGCCTCCTCGTAGCGGGAGACGCTCATCAGGGCGTGGCCGAACACCTCGTGCGGCCAGGCCTCGTCGACGGGTATCCGGACCCGGCCCAGCAGATCGGCCGCCTCCTGGTACTCGCCCGTTGCGATGTGGGCGGCGGCCACCTTGCGGGCGGCCTCCGGGGAACCGGTGCGCAGCACGTGCGGGGTGCCGTAGTGGACCAGCAGATCGTGGTGCTTGGCGCCGGGCAGCGCCAGGTACGCGGAGTGGAACTCGGCGTCGGAAAGCTCGAATTCGTGCCAGCGGTCCTGGGCCTCGCGGTAGCCGGACTCGCCGCCCTGCCAGGGCTTGTGCCGCCCGGTGAAGTGCAGGATCACGGTGGAGTCGGGGACCGGGAGGTCGCCGGAGAGCCGGCGCTTGACGAAGTTGTAGCGGGCGTCGAGCTGCACGAAGTCACCGTCGAGCACGGCGTTGAGGATGCCCTGGTCGTGCTTGTCGAGCTCGTACGTACCGGCCCGCCCGACCTCGTCGAGCTTCGCGCAGAACGCGTCGCTCAGATACTCGCGCTGGATCACCAGCAGCCCGCTGTTGAGCTTGTGCTGCCCGTAGAAGAACTGCGGTACTGCGGCCAGTCCGTCGCGCAGCTGCAGCAGTTCACCGAGATCGTCGAGGACCACCATGTCGGTGTCCAGGGTGATCACGGTGTCGTAGTCGCGCACCCGGAACACGTCGAGGATGAAGTAGGCCTTGCGCACCAGGTAGTTGTCCTGGTCGCCCTTGGCGTACGAGTCGTAGTGCTCGGCGTCGACGCGGCGGAAGTCGATGCGTGGGTGCAGCGCCCGGATCTGTGCGACGGAGGCGGGGCGCAGCCCGTCGTGCAGGACGAGGAAGTCCTCGCAGACGTTCGGGTTGGAGAGGGCGAGGCTGCGCAGCAGGGCGAGGAAGCCGGGCAGGTAGTTCTCGTCGACGAAGCTCGCGAAGGCGACCCGGCGCTTGCCGGTGAGCGCGTTGGCGGGGGCGGGCGACGCGGGAACTGCCGTGGTGAGAAGGGTCGTGGCAGTCGTCATCGCAGTCGGATCCTCATGTCGGTGACGCTCTGGGCGCGTTCCATGACCCAGGCCTTCTCGCTGGTGTACTCGTGCACGGAGGTGATGGGCATCCGCATCGCGCCGGGCAGGCGGTAGGCCCCGCTCTCGTAGAAGTCGAAGCCGATCAGGTCGAGCCGGCTACTGACGTCCAGGTGGTCGAGGAGCCACAGCATGTTGAACCCGGTGGTGGGGATGGCCGGCCAGACATCGGCGCCGACGCGCCCGATGTCCCGCAGCGGCCAGCGCAGCGACTCGTCGCCCAGGTACTGCTGGGCGCCCGGGACGAGGCGGTTGCGCAGGGAGTATTTCCAGTCGCCGGGGACTCCGCCGAAGACCAGCCGGGTGTGCACCTTCTGGTCCCAGTTGAAGCCGTGCTTGTGGATGGTGGCGTGGATGTCGGTGCGCCGTCCGGTCGCCGCCGGGTCGATCCGGTACGAGTTGAAGCGGACCACCAGGTCATAGCCGTCGATCTCGGCGCCCATCGAACTGCTGCCGACACGCTGGGAGTTGGCGATGAGGCAGATCGACTTGCCGGCTATCCGGTTGCGGAACTCGCCGACCGTGGTCCACTCGACGCCACCGAAGGTGGGGTCCTCGACCGGGCCCCGCATACGGCTTCTGCGCTGCTCGGCGTAGAGCGCGACGATTCCGGTGAGTCCGGCCACGGCGGCCGGGTCCGTTCCGGCCGCTTCCATGGCCAGGTCGACGTACTGGGACGTGGCGTCCTGGAGCTCCGTCACCGGGGCACCGACGCGTTCCTGCGAGAGCAGGGCGCCGACCAGCCGGGGCCTCGCCCGGTCCCAGTCGCCGCGCGCCCGGAGCGCCAGGCCCTCGGCCCAGGACTCGGTGACGGGCCGGTCGGCGAACTCCGCGGCGCCGGGGCAGTCGCGCTCCAGCCTCCGCAGCAGCTCGTCCTGCCGGTCACCGCCCAGCCGCATGCCGACGACCTTGGCCGCGATGCCGAAGCCGTCGTCGTCGGTGAACTCCAGGTAGCGCTCGTACGCCTCGATGGCAGCGTCCTCCGCGCCCATCGCCTCCAGCGTCCTGGCCCGCAGCCGCCAGCCGGCCCGTGAACGCCTGCGCTGGGTCAGCACGGTGTCCCCGATGAGGACCGCGAGCTTCAGCTCGTCCTCGTAACCGCAGTCCAGCGCCTTGTTGCCGACCGCGAGCAGTGGGTCGAGCAGGTCGTCGACAAGGGCCGTCGCGGTGCCCGCCTGGGCCTTGCCGGGGCGCCGGATCAGCGCGATCGGGGACGTGGCGGGCGCGGGCTGCGCGGACGGTGCCGCGGCGTGCACGGCCAGCAGGTGCCGCAGCGCCTCCGCGAGTGCCGTACGCCGCCGGTCGAGCCCCGCCACCAGCTTGGCGCTGTGCGCGGCGCAGGCGCGCAGACACACGTCCAGGTCGGTCGGGGTGACATCGGCAAGCAGCGACGTGACGCCCTGGGGCGGGGCCGCGTCACGTTGCCGTGGCCAACGGGTGCGGGCTTCTCTCATGGCGCTCCAAGCGTCTGGTACCCGTGGGGGGAGGGGCGTATCCGGGTGTGCGGTCACCGGAGCGCGCCGGAGGATGCGCCCCGCCCCATCGGGGGGTGCGGATGCACGGCGCGCGTTTTCGGTTCCACGACACGCTAAGAAACCTGTACGGCCACCGGATGAACTCGCCCTGTCGGAACAGGAAACGGCGCACTGCCCCCGCTGGTACGAGCGTCTTTCAGAGCACCCCGTACCGTGCCTCGATGCCCGCGACGATCAGCCGCAGGCCGTCCTCGAAGCGTTCGTCGTAGTTGGCGAAGATCTCGGCACCGGCCGCGGCGGCGAGCGGATACCGGGCCATCCGCTGCGCGCGTTCGGCGATGTCGAAGCCGTCGCGCCGTTCGTCGGGCATCGGCTGGACGCCCTGCTCCTCGGTGACGAAGCCCATGGTGTACGAGTAGGCGGTGGTGCCCGCCCGGACGGCCTGCCACAGCTCGAAACCGGCGTCGACCATCGTGCGCAGATGGGATTCGAGACCGTCGGCGTGGTCGGTTCCGGTGAATTTGGCGCCGCTGTAGACCTTCGCCCCGTCGCGGTAGCGCAGCAGAGCGGTGCGCAGTGCGCTGTTGTACGCGACGAGCTGGTCCTGCCAGCGCTCCGGGTTCGGTCCCGGCAGGTCCCCGTCGAGCATCCGGCGGTACATCACCGTGGCCATCTCGTCGAGGAGTGCCTGCTTGTCCTTGAAGTGCCAGTAGAGCGCGGGTGCCTTGACGTCCAGTTCCCTGGCGATGGCACGCAGGGTGAGCCCGTCGAGGCCCACCTCGTTCAGCAGCCGCAGCCCGGTGTCGGCCACTCGCGCCCGGTCGATCTTCGTTGTACCCACCTTGACAATTTAACAGCGTTAAGCACACACTCCGAACCATGGAACTTAACAGCGTTAAGGAAACCGGTGTACTGATCGTCGGCGCCGGCCCCTGCGGCCTCGCCCTCGCCTGCGATCTGGCCCGCCGCGGCGTGCGCGCCCTGGTCGTCGAGCAGGCGCCCGCCCTCTTTCCCGGCTCGCGCGGCAAGGGCATCCAGCCGCGCACCAGGGAAGTCCTCGACGACCTCGGGGTCGGCGAAGCGGTGCGCGAGCACGGCGGCCCGGCTCCGGTGGGGCTGCTCTGGCAGAACGGGGAGCGGCAGCAGGAGCACGACCTGTTCCGCCGTGCGGCCCCGACACAGGCCGAGCCGTACGGGGAGCCGTGGATGATGCCGCAGTGGCGCACCCAGGAGATCCTGCTCGCCCGGCTGCGCGAGTTGGGCGGCGATGTCGCCTTCGCCACCGCGCTGACCGGGCTCGGCCAGGACGCGGACGGCGTAACGGCCCGCCTGTCCACCGGCCCGGTGCGGGCGTCCTACCTGGTCGCGGCGGACGGCGGCCGCAGCACGGTCCGGCGCGCGCTGGGGATCGCGATGACGGGCGAGTCCGTGGACCCGGCGCCGATGCTGGTCGCCGATGTGCGGGTGGCGAAGGACGCCCTGGACCGGCTCAACTGGCATGTGATGAGCGGCGAAGAGGGCTTCCTCACCCTCTGCCCGCTGCCCGGCACGGCGGACTTCCAGCTGGTCGCCCAGTTCAAGGAGGGTGAGCCCGACACGTCCCCGGAGGGGGTGCGCGCACTGGTCGCCGCCCGCACCCATCTGGCGGCGCAGGACATCACCGAGGTCCTCTGGTCCTCCGACTTCCGGCCGCGCGCCGCACTGGCCGACCGGTTCCGCGACGGCCGGGTCTTCCTGGCGGGCGACGCCGCGCATGTGCACTCCCCCGCGGGCGGCCAGGGCCTGAACACCAGCGTCCAGGACGCGTACAACCTGGGCTGGAAGCTCGGCCAGGTGCTGCGGCACGGCGCGCCCGCCGCCCTGCTCGACAGCTACGAGGAGGAGCGCCGCCCGATCGCCGCCGACATGCTCGGCCTGTCCACCCGTATCCACCGGGGCGAGCAGGAACGCGGCGCGGCGACCCAGCAGCTCGGCCTCGGCTACCGCGAAGGCCCGCTCTCCATGGGCCGGGCCGGCGTCCTGCACTCCGGCGACCGCGCCCCGGACGGACCGACGGCCGGGGGCCGGCGTCTCTTCGACATCTACCGCGGCCCGCACTTCACGCTGCTGGCGGCCGGCACGGACACCGAACTCCCGGCGTTCGACAGCGACCTGGTCCGCGTGCACCGCACGGATGCCTACGAGGCGTACGGAAAGGGCCTGTTCCTGGTCCGCCCCGACGGCTACATCGGCTGGGCGGGCGAGGACACCTCGGGCCTGGCGCAGTACCTGGCCCCGCTGGGCGTCGCCGCGGTCACACGCTGCTGAGCGAGAGCTTCGCCGCGAACCCCAGGAACAGCAGACCGGCCGCCGAAGTGGCTCCCGCCGACAGCCGCTTGCGGCGGCGGAACGCGGCGGACAGGCGGGTGCCGCCGAATATCAGCATCGACAGATAGAGGAAGCTGGCGATCTGCAGCAGGGTGCCCAACACCAGGAAGGACAGGGCCGGGTAGGCATAGCCGGGGTCGACGAACTGCACGAAGAACGAGATCAGGAACAGGATCGCCTTCGGGTTGAAGAGGCTCACCAGCAGCGCCCGCCGGTACGGCCGCTCCATCGCCGTCGCGGCCTCGGGCGCGGCGGTCTCCTCTGCCAGCTCGGCCACCTGCCGGAGCCGCTCGCGCCACATGGCCACCGCGGCCCGCAGCATCCCGATCGCCAGCCAGGTGAGATAGCCCGCGCCCGCGTACTTGACGACGGCGAAGAGCACCGGCGTGGTCTGCAGCAGCGACGAGGCCCCCAGCGCGGACAACGTCATCAGCACGGTGTCCCCGGTCCACACACCGGCCGCCGCCACGTACCCGGTCCGCACACCGCGGCGGGCCGCGACGGAGAGCACGTACAGCGAATTCGGCCCCGGCAGAAGGACGATCAGCACGAGGCCGACGAGATAGGTCGGAAGATTGGTGACACCCAGCATGAAACGGAGTGTCGCACGCGAGTACGACACTCCGTTCGGGCGGGGTTCAGGGAGATCCGGGGTCAGTCCTCGTCGCCGTCGAGGAGGCGGTCCACGGAGAGCTTCATCTCGACACCGACCACGTCCGGCACGGTGAACGACGTCCCGCGCTTGTGGGGCACCTTGTTCTTGTACTCGCCGCCCCGCGGGTCACTGCAGAGCAGCACCTGGTCATGCTTGCGATCGACCACGACATAGACCGGAATGCCCGCCTGGGCATAGTCCTCGACCTTGGGACCGAGGTCGTCCGCCCAGTTGGTGGAGGTCACCTCCACCACCATGCGGAAGGCATGGGCGGCGTAGCAGTTCTTCATGACATGGGCGTCCTTGATATCAGCCTCGACGACCGACAGATCGGGAATCGCGTAGTCCTCCGGCCCGGACGGCAACCACAGCCCGACCCCCTGGACGAGTCTGAGCCCCACCGTGCGCGCCCGGGCGCCGAACTCCTCGCCCAGCCAGGACAAAGCCAGAGCATGCGATACGTCCGCTGGTGGTGTCACAGTGAGCCTCCCCTGGAGAATCTCCACGCGATGCCCGGGCAGCGAGCGTGCGAGCTGTTCGGCTGCCTCGCCGAGCGTCAGCTCGGGCTGCTCCCGCACCTGCTCCTCGTGCTGTATTACGGCCACGGCATCCTCCTTTCGGGGACCACTGTTCATGAGCTTATCCGGGGCCATGGACATTCAGCGAGAGATCACCCCTGCGGGTGGACATCACTTCAGAACGCATCCGAAGGCACATAAGTCCCCCACACCTCCCGCAGCGCATTGCACACCTCGCCCACCGTCGCCCGTGCCTTGAGGGCGTCCTTCATCGGGTACAGGACGTTGTCGGTCCCCTCGGCCGCCTTCTTCAGCCGGCCCAGCGCCTCGTCGACCGCGCCCTGGTCGCGCTCGGCCCGGAGTTTCGCCAGTCGGGCCGCCTGCTGGGCCTCGATCGCGGGGTCGACGCGCAGCGGCTCGTACGGCTCCTCCTCGTCGAGCTGGAAGCGGTTGACGCCGACCACGACACGCTCGGCGCTGTCCGTCTCCAGGGCGATGCGGTACGCACTGCGCTCGATCTCGTTCTTCTGGAAGCCGCGCTCGATCGCGTTGACCGCACCGCCCATGTCCTCGACCTTGAGCATCAGTTCCAGGGCGGCAGCTTCGACGTCGTCGGTCATCTTCTCGACGACGTACGAGCCCGCGAACGGGTCCACGGTGGCCGTGACGTCCGTCTCGTACGCCAGGACCTGCTGGGTACGCAGGGCGAGGCGGGCGGACTTGTCGGTCGGGAGGGCGATCGCCTCGTCGAAGGAGTTGGTGTGCAGCGACTGCGTACCTCCGAGGACCGCGGCCAGGCCCTGGACGGCGACGCGCACCAGGTTGACCTCGGGCTGCTGGGCGGTGAGCTGGACGCCCGCGGTCTGGGTGTGGAAACGCAGCATCAGCGACTTGGGGTTCTTCGCGCCGAACTCCTCCTTCATCACCCTCGCCCAGATGCGACGGGCGGCGCGGAACTTGGCGACCTCTTCGAGGATCGTCGTACGGGCGACGAAGAAGAAGGAGAGACGGGGGGCGAAGTCGTCGACGTCCATGCCGGCCGCGACGGCGGTACGCACGTACTCGATGCCGTCCGCGAGGGTGAACGCGATCTCCTGCGCGGGCGAGGCCCCGGCCTCCGCCATGTGGTAGCCGGAGATCGAGATGCTGTTCCACTTCGGGATCTCGGCCCGGCAGTACTTGAAGATGTCGGCGATCAGCCGGAGCGAGGGCCCCGGCGGAAAAATGTACGTGCCGCGGGCGATGTACTCCTTGAGGACATCGTTCTGGATGGTGCCGGTCAGCTTGTCCGCCGGGACGCCCTGCTCCTCTCCGACCAGCTGGTACAGCAGGAGGAGCAGCGCGGCCGGGGCGTTGATCGTCATGGACGTGGAGACCTTGTCCAGGGGGATCCCGCCGAACAGGACCCGCATGTCGTCGATCGAGTCGATCGCCACCCCGACCTTGCCGACCTCGCCGGACGCGATCGCCGCGTCGGAGTCGTGGCCCATCTGGGTGGGCAGGTCGAAGGCGACGGAGAGGCCCATCGTGCCGTTGGCGATCAGCTGCTTGTAGCGGGCGTTGGATTCCGTGGCCGTACCGAAACCCGCGTACTGGCGCATCGTCCACGGCCGGCCGGTATACATCGACGGGTAGACGCCGCGCGTGAAGGGGTAGGCACCCGGCTCTCCCAGCTTGTCGTCGGGGTTCCACCCGTCGAGTGCGTCCGGCCCGTACACCGGCTCGATGGGCAGTCCCGACTCCGACTCGCGCGTCATCTGCTGTGCCTCCCGCTGAAGCTGCTCGGTAAAGCTACTTACTGGTAACCAAGGATTCCCGCGACGGACTGTAGCGGCGGGCACGAGACCGGTGGAGATGCACGGGCTGGGACCTTGCTCACAGCCCCTCCCCCACGACCCGCGCCGCCGCTCTCCCCATCATGCGCGGGCTTTGGCAACCGGGCAGAGCGGGAATCCGTCTTATGGAACACCGGAGAAACAGGGGGCCGAGATGATAGGCAGCATCACCGGAAGCACGTCACGGCGCAGGGCACCGGGCAGGGCGCGGGTCAGGGCAAGGGGTCGGGCAGGGACCACGGCCACGGCGGCGCTCGCCGTTCTCGCCATGACCGCCGGCTGCAAGGCGCAGCCCGCCGACAGTGCGTCCGCGGCCCCGTCGTCACCGCCCCGGGCCACAGCGACCGACGACGCCAAGCCCGCAGCATCGCAGTCGCCCTCGCCGGACCCGTCGTCGTCCCCCGAGGCCACCGCGACGCCCACGCCGAAGCCGGACCCGCAGGGCACGACGCTGATGGCGAGCGGTTCCGGGGGCAAGCAGGTGCGGGAACTGCAGGCCCGGCTGCGGCAGATCGGCCACTTCGACCGCTCCCCCACCGGCTACTACGGCACCGTCACGGTCGCCGCCGTCCAGTCCTTCCAGGGCAAGCGCGGCCTCTCCCGGACAGGCAGGACGGACACCGTCACCTGGCAGAAGCTGCTCGGCATGACGCACGAGCCGACGGCCGCCGAGCTGAATCCGCCGACCGCCCTGCCCGTCACCAAGCCGGACAAGCGCTGCATGACCGGCCGGGTGCTCTGCATCAGCAAGAACAGCCGGACGCTGTCATGGATGATCGACGGCCGCGTCGTCTCGTCGATGGACGTCCGCTTCGGCTCCCAGTACACGCCGACCCGCGAAGGCACCTTCTCCGTCTACTGGAAGTCACGGCACCATGTGTCGACGATCTACCACACGGCCATGCCGTACGCGATGTTCTTCAGCGGCGGCCAGGCGGTGCACTACTCGGCGGACTTCGCGGCCCGTGGCTACAGCGGCGCCTCGCACGGCTGCGTCAATGTCCGCGACGAGGGAAAGATCGCCTCGCTCTTCGCCCAGGTGAGGACGGGCGACAAGGTCGTCGTCTACGGGTAGGGCCGGTCCGGCCGGAAGGAAAGGGGCGCGGACGGGACCGGGGGAACGTGTCCCGCCCGCGCCAATGCGCTGAGCCGCAGGTACGGGGGGAACCCCGGCTCTGTGCGCTGCCGATGACCAGTCGGCTCACTCTGTACTGCGCCGTGGCCTCGAAAAACGTCACACCTTGTGGTGGACGGCTTGAAAGGGACTGGAGCGCACGGCTCTCAGCCGGGCGATCCGACGGCGCCGAGGGACGCCCGGTCCGCTGTCGACGAGGAGACCGGGGTCGAGGGCGACGGCGAGGTGGTGAACCGGATCGCCGGGAGCGTGCTGGAGCCGCCGCTGTCCCCGTTCGAATCGCCGTCGTCGCTCTGGTCGCCGCCGCTGTCGCTGCCCGGGCCGTTCTGGCCGTCCGTGTCCTTGGCGATCAGGCGGTCGCAGAACCGGTCCAGATTGCGGGCGCCCTTCGCCAGCGCTTCGAGATACCGCCTGCGGTCGTCGTCCAGCTTGCCGTCGCGGTAGTCGCGGCAGGCCTTGAGCGCCTTGGCGTACCAGTTGCCGGAATTGCCGTTCCCGGAGCCGTCGGACTGCTTGCCGTCCTCGGTGCCGTTCGGGGTTCCGCTCGCGGTGCCGTCCGGCTTCCGGTTGACGTCGCCCTTGCGGTCCTCGCCCTTGCCGGTTCTGCCGTTGTCCCGGTCACCGGTGGGGGCGGGGGGATCCGCCGGGGGTGTGGAGGGCCCCGTCTCCGGGGAGGCGGGCGGCTGTGCGGACGGGCTCTCGTCGGTGACGGCCCCCGAGCCGAGCTCCTCGGGCGTCGCCGCGGCGGAGACGGAGGTCGCCGGTACGGGGGTGTGCCCGCCGAACGGTCCGGGGAGCATCCCGGTGCTCGCCGCCACCGCCACCCCGCCGAGCGCGCAGCCCGCGAAGGAGGCGACCAGGCCGAAGCGGATGGGCCGGCTCCAGCCCAGGGAGCGGGTACGGCCGGAGGCAGAAGAGCGGTGCGGGGCGAAGCCGCCGGAGGTGGGCCGGATGTGCACCGGTTCGAGTACGCCGGCCGGTGCCGGTTCGCCTGTCTTCTCGGCGTACCCCTTCACCTGCGCGTTCGCCGCCCGTGTCCGTGCGCGCGCGGATTGCGCGGCGGTGCGGAAGGCGGCCAGCGCCGCGGCCTCGCCCGGCAGTTCGCCGGTGGCCGGGCGGGCGGCCCGTGCGGCGGCGTCCAGCGCTGCCGCGAGCCGTTCCGCTTCTGTACGCGACTGACCGCCCACGGGATCGACCGGTTCGCCGCAGAGCAATCTCTCCGCCGCGTCCTTGTCAAGCCATTCGTAGTGCTCGTCGGCCATCACATGTCCTTCTGCGTCCACAGACGCGAATGCGTCACACCGGCCGGCGCCACCGAACCGTTGTGGGAGGGGCGCTGGGCGGGCACGGCGCCGAGTTCCGCCGTCCGACCTGCCGTGCTTGCGCGAGGGGCGGGCGGATCCGCCGGATCGCCCGCGGGAACACGGTCCGCGGCGATGCCCGCGCCGCCTTCGGCACGGTCGTCGCCTCCCTCGCCGGCCCCGTCACCGGGGCACCCGCCGTCATTGTCCACGTCGTCCGTGCGCAGCAGCTCGGCCAGCCGCTTCAGTCCGCGGTGTGCCGCGGTGCGTACCGCCCCCGGCCTCTTGCCCAGCGTCTGGGCCGCGCTCTTCGCGTCCAGGCCGACAACCACCCGCAGCACCACGGCCTCGGCCTGGTCCTGGGGCAGCTGGGCGATGAGCGACATCGTGCGGCCGGTGGCCAGGGCCTCCATCGCCTCGTCGGCGGTGTCGGACTCGGCCGGCCTCTCCGACAGCTCCGACTCGTCGCCGCCGATCGCTGGGCGTCTGCCGCGCATCCGCAGATGATCCAGGGCGCGGTTACGGGCTATCCGTGCCGCCCAGCCGCGGAAGCGGTCGGCGTCGCCGCTGAACCGGTCGAGGTCGCGCGCTATCTGCAGCCAGGACTCGGACGCCACGTCCTCGGCATCCGGATCCCCCACAAGTGTCCGTATGTAGCCCAGCAGTCGCGGCTGTACAGCGCGGTACACAGTACGGAAGGCGTCTTCGTCCCCGTCCTGCGCCGCGAGCACCGCGGCAGTGAGCTCCGCGTCGTCCCCCAGCACTCCCTCAACCTGCCCTGCTGTCCTGAATCGCAGCTGGTCATCACTGCCGCGCCACCCTGCGCGACTCAGCACGCTACGTCCTTCGCGGGGGTCGCGTCCATGACTTGTACAACCTGCAACATTCTTCCGACACGGGGCGGTGTGACAGAAAACGCAGCGACGGCGCTGAGAAGAGTACGGGGTCGTCCTACGGCCCCGCGGAAGACGACCGGGGCCTCTCCTGTGGGGGGTGGCGGCCCCGGTCGTCCTCGTTTCCCCTCGGTTCTCTCCGTTCGGCCGGTCCGGGATCCCGCCCAGCACCGATCCCCCGTCGACCAGCTCGAAGCGGTGTCGATGCGCCTACCCCCGCCCGCGCGCCCGGCGCGAAACCGCCGCACGCAGCACGCGCTGCCCCTCCGTCGACACATCGAGCACCTGGCGCAATCCGGCACCCGCCCCCGACGCCTCGGTGGTCTCCGCCAGCATCTCCAGGATCCGGACCTGCCGGCGCAACTCCCCGGCCAGCAGCGGACCGGCCCCCTCCGGATCGCCCTCGCGGCAGTACCGCACCGCTTCCGCCCCGGCGGGCGGCGTCGCATCCTGCCCGAGGTGGACCTCCAGGGCCAGCAGCGAACAGGCATCCGCCCACTCCCGCAGCTCCGGCGCCGCCCGGTCCACGGGTGCCTCGCCCAGCAGCTTCCGGATCTGTGGCGCCGCCCCCTCCGTATCGGGCGCCGCATCCAGCACCGCGCGCACCTCCGCGAGGCGGTCCGGCCACGCGGAGCCGTCCGCGCACCCCGCCCAGAGCGGGCGCAGCGGATCCGGATCGGCCCCGTCGGCGGGCTGCGGCAGACAGCGGTCGAGGCAGGCGACCGCGCTCGCGGCCAGCCCCCGCTCGTCAGCGGTGGCGATCAGTTCCAGCAGGCTCATCGGCGTCTCCCGTCGGCCCGTCCTCGTGCGTGCACGCACGAGGACATGGCGCTTCCCGTTACCGCGTTCAGCGCCGGATGGCTCAAAATCGTCACCACGGAGGCCGAATTGCGTCCCTCAGTGGGTCTGGCCTGCCGACGGCTGTGCGCCGAGCGGATACACGCCGAGGGCCGCCCGCTCCCCCTGCATCCGGGTCAGCCTGCGTACGAAGAGGATCGGGAGCACCGCCGCCACGATGTCGAACGCATCGGACGCCATCACCAGGCCCGCCGTGTCGATGACCTCCTGCGGCTCCTCGGCCCACCGCGCTGTCCACAGGTGATCCGGTCCGCCCCGCTCAGCCCACCCCGTCGATCCGCGCGGCCAGTGCCTGGAACTGATCCCAGCTCAGCGCCGGTTTGCCAGGGGCCCACAGCTTCTGGGCCGTCGCCCGCAGCGGCATCCGGATGCCCTGCGCAACCTGCGCCGGAGTCTGCGCCAGCGGGAGGTCGCCCCAGACCGCGAACCGGCCGCCCAGGATCTGGCCGGAGTAGCGCGCCGGGACGGGCTGGGTGCCGCGCAGGACGAGCGGGGTCCACTGTTCGTAGATCCGCCTGCCCGTGGGGTAGACGAAGTTGTTGGGCTGACCGAGTACGTAATAGAGGAACTCGTCGTTGAGGTTCACCACGCGCCGTCCCTCGCGCAGATACTCCTCCGGCAGCCGGGCGCCGTACTCCTTGCCCGTCCAGTACTCGACCTCGATGTCCTTGTCGGCGTGGACGACTCCGTCGCGGAAGAAGCCGTCGTTCCAGGCCTTGGGCTGCTTGCCGTGCGGGCGCACCACCGCCGCGCGGTCGTTGAGCCAGCCGGTGGCGAGGTCCTTGATGCCGGCCTGTGGTCCGTATTTCTGCTGGGCGGCGCGTTGCAGCTGCGGGTACGAGGCGGCCGGGTCCCGCGCCATCAGGGCGCGGTATTCGTCGGCGCCCAGATGCCAGTACCGGCCACCGAACAGCTCGGTGAACTCACCGAGGAGTTCGTCGATGAGCTTCGCCGCCCCCGGGTTGGAGATGTCGAGCGATCCGGTCGAGCGCACACCCGACACATTGCGCAGCTGGAGGTCGGGGTGGGCGCGCAGGACCGCGCCCAGATGGCCCGGGGAGTCGATCTCGGGGACGACCTCGATGTGCAGCCGGCCCGCGAGGCCGAGGATCTGCCGCACCTCCGCCTTGGTGAGGTGCTGCGGCGAGACCACTTCGGGGTGGGTGTCGGACTGGATACGGAACGCCTGGTCGTCGGAGAAGTGCAGGCCGAGCTGGTTGAGCTTGAGGTCGGCCATCTCGCGCAGCCGGTCCTCGATCCAGGCGACGGTGTAGTACTTGCGGGCGATGTCGAGGTTGAGGCCGCGCTGCGGCCGGTCGGGGCGGTCGTGCACCTCGCCCTCGGGCAGTTCGCCGTCGGCACGCACCGACTGTTTCAGGGTTCGGGTTCCGTAGAAGACACCGGCCTGGTCGGGGCCGCTGATCGTGACCCGTCCGTCGTGCGCTCTGAGGGTGTACGACTCCGGGGTGCCCTTGCCGGGAGTGAGGGCCAGCTCCACATCGCCCGCGCGGGCGGGGACGTCACCCCGGTAGTGGATCTTCAGTTCCTTGGCGAGCAGCTGCCCCTCGTCCGCGAGCGTCCCGCTGCCGTCGGCGATGACGACCCCGGCGGCCGGGCCGGGCCGCCAGCCGGGGCCGCGGGCGGCAATGTGCTCGCGTACGGCGGGGATGGTGCGGGGCGCAGTGGAGAGCGGGTAGCTCCGGGTCGGCGAGGGGGCGGCCGAGGCGCGCGAGGGAGTGCGGGACCCCGACTCCCCCGCGAGTCCGCTCTCGGAGCTTTCCGGCCAGACGACGACGGCGATCGTCGCGGCAGCCGCCGCGGTGAGGACCGCACCGGCCACAAGAGCGCCGCGTGAGGGCGACATCGGTCAGAAACCTCCGATATTGAGGGAAATAGAGGATAAGTCAGGAGACAGCTGGGCAATCTCCTTGAAGTACGGTCCATCAGACGTTCCGAAACTCTCCCGTCCGGGTGAAGTTCGCGTATCCGTCGGACGACCGTTGCCCGGCCTCGGTACCTTTGAGGCACATTCGTCTCTCCCTTCACCCTGCATCCGCCTGGTCTCACCCGTCCCGCCCCACACCAGGTTCACAGATGCCGTTGATTCGAGGAGCCCCACGCTGTCCAGGTCCAGCGAGTCCCACGCCGGCCTCCCGAAGCGACTGCGACGACCGGCCACCCGGACGGCCGTACCCGTCCAGAACTCCGGACCGGCACACGACCGGGCCGACGCCCCGGAACTCGACCGCTTCAACACCGCACCGTCCGCCGAGGCCGAGGCCGCCCTGCTGGACTGCTGCGGCAGCCGGCGCTGGGCCGTGCGGGTGGCCGCCCATCGCCCGTACCCCGACCTGGACGCACTGCTGGCCGCCGCCGACGAGGCGGGGTACGACCTGCCCCCGCCGGATCTCGCCGAGGCACTCGCCGCCGAGGTCTCCCCCGGACTGCACCACGCCGCGCCGTACTCCGCCCATCTGGCGCTCCGGGCCGCGCACGCGGCGTACGAGTGCCGCTTCGGCCATGTCTTCGTGATCTGCCTGGACGGATTCGAGCCCGCCGAACAGCCGGACCAGGTGCTCGCCGGAATCCGGGCCAGGCTGGGCCACGACCCCGACCAGGAGCGGGTGGTCACCGCGGACGAGATGCGGCGACTCGCCCGGGGCCGCATCATCGAGCTGGTATCGGGTTCATAACGGAACGGGCCGGTCAGCCCTGCCGCCCAGCCTGTTCTAGCCCGTCCGTGGCTGTTTGATTGCCACTTTGATCACACCAGAGGCCCCCGCGCGAACGAACCGACAAAGCGTCGCTACGATGGCCGGGGCCGGTGGACCGTACCCGGCCGGGTCAGACCGACAGTCAAGCCGGCCGGCCCCAATCCCCGCTCCCGGAGGGTTCTTCCGTGCCGGCTGGAACGCTGTACCGCGGCCGGGAAGGCATGTGGTCCTGGGTGGCTCATCGAGTCACCGGTGTCCTCATTTTCTTCTTCCTGTTCGTACACGTCCTGGACACCGCTCTCGTCCGCGTTTCCCCCGAGGCCTACGACGACGTCGTGGCCACGTACAAGACGCCGATCGTCGCGCTCCTCGAATACGGCCTGGTGGCCGCCATTCTCTTCCACGCGCTGAACGGTCTCCGCATCGTCGCCGTGGACTTCTGGGCCAAGGGCCCGCGCTACCAGAAGCAGATGCTCTGGTCCGTCGTGGGTGTCTGGGTCGTGCTGATGGTCGGGGCCCTGTACCCCGTCCTCGGCCACGCCGTACGCGAAGTCTTCGGGAGCTGAGGCCAATGTCCACCGAGTCCTCCGCCGCGATCGGCTCCGTCGAGGGCGTCCGCCTCTACGACGTCGACCACCCGGCCCCGGTCATCGAGCCGCCGCGCAAGCGGACCGGCAAGACCCCCAAGGGTTCGCGCACCAACTTCGAGATGTACGCCTGGCTCTTCATGCGCCTGTCGGGCATCGTCCTGGTCGTCCTGGTCCTGGGCCACCTGCTGATCCAGCTCGTGCTGGACGGCGGCGTGTCCAAGATCGGCTTCGCCTTCGTGGCGGGCCGCTGGGCCTCGCCGTTCTGGCAGATCTGGGACCTGGCGATGCTGTGGCTGGCCATGCTGCACGGCGCCAACGGCCTCCGTACGGTCATCAACGACTACGCCGAACGGGACAACACCCGCTTCTGGCTGAAGATGCTGCTGTACACCGCCACGGTGTTCACCGTCCTGCTGGGCACGCTGGTGATCTTCACCTTCGACCCGAACATCCGCTAGGCGCCGGGCCAGAGGGACCAGAGGAAATCATGCAGATCCACAAGTACGACACCGTCATCGTCGGCGCCGGCGGCGCCGGCATGCGCGCGGCCATCGAGTCCACGAAGCGCAGCCGTACCGCCGTGCTCACGAAGCTCTACCCGACCCGCTCCCACACGGGCGCCGCGCAGGGCGGCATGGCCGCCGCGCTCGCCAACGTGGAAGAGGACAACTGGGAGTGGCACACCTTCGACACGATCAAGGGCGGCGACTACCTGGTCGACCAGGACGCCGCCGAGATCCTGGCGAAGGAGGCCATCGACTCCGTTCTCGACCTGGAGAAGATGGGCCTGCCGTTCAACCGCACGCCCGAGGGCAAGATCGACCAGCGTCGCTTCGGCGGCCACAGCCGTAACCACGGCGAGGCCCCGGTCCGCCGGTCCTGCTACGCCTCGGACCGCACCGGCCACATGATCCTCCAGACGCTGTACCAGAACTGCGTCAAGGAGGGTGTGGAGTTCTTCAACGAGTTCTACGTCCTGGACCTCCTGCTCCAGGAGGACCCCGAGACCGGGCTGAAGAAGTCGGCGGGCGTCGTCGCGTACGAGCTGGCGACCGGCGAGATCCACGTCTTCCAGGCGAAGTCGATCATCTTCGCCTCCGGCGGCACCGGCAAGTTCTTCAAGGTGACGTCGAACGCGCACACCCTGACCGGCGACGGCCAGGCCGCCGCCTGGCGCCGCGGCCTGCCGCTGGAGGACATGGAGTTCTTCCAGTTCCACCCGACGGGCATCTGGCGCATGGGCATCCTGCTGACGGAGGGCGCCCGTGGTGAGGGCGGCATCCTCCGCAACAAGGACGGCGAGCGCTTCATGGAGAAGTACGCGCCCGTCATGAAGGACCTCGCGTCCCGTGACGTCGTGTCCCGCTCCATCTACACGGAGATCCGCGAGGGCCGCGGCTGCGGTCCCGAGGGCGACCACGTCTACCTCGACCTCACGCACCTGCCGCCGGAGCAGCTGGACGCGAAGCTCCCGGACATCACCGAGTTCGCGCGTACGTACCTCGGTATCGAGCCCTACACGGACCCGATTCCGATCCAGCCGACCGCGCACTACGCCATGGGCGGCATCCCGACCAACGTCGAGGGCGAGGTGCTGGCCGACAACACCACCGTCGTCCCGGGCCTGTACGCCGCCGGCGAGGTCGCGTGTGTCTCCGTGCACGGCGCCAACCGTCTGGGCACCAACTCGCTGCTCGACATCAACGTCTTCGGGCGCCGGTCGGGCATCGCCGCCGCCGAGTACTCCGCGAAGAACGACTTCGTCGAGCTTCCCGAGAACCCGGCGCAGATGGTCATCGACCAGGTCGAGCGGCTGCGCAACTCGACGGGCACCGAGCGGGTCTCGACGATCCGTCTGGAGCTGCAGGAGTGCATGGACGCCAATGTGATGGTGTTCCGCACCGAGCAGACCATCAAGACGGCCGTCGACAAGATCGCCGAGCTGCGCAAGCGCTACCTCAACGTGTCCATCCAGGACAAGGGCAAGCGGTTCAACACGGACCTCCTGGAGGCCATCGAGCTGGGCAACCTGCTCGACCTGGCCGAGGTCATGGCGACCTCCGCGCTGGCCCGCAAGGAATCCCGCGGCGGTCACTACCGCGAGGACTACCCGAACCGCGACGACGTCAACTTCATGCGCCACACCATGGCGTACCGCGAGGTCGCCGACGACGGCACCGAGTCGATCCGGCTCGACTACAAGCCGGTCGTCCAGACCCGCTACCAGCCGATGGAGCGTAAGTACTGATGGCAACCCCGACTCTGGACAAGGTGGAGGCGGAGTCCGCCGCCTCCCCGTACATCACGGTCACCTTCCGGATCCGCCGCTTCAACCCCGAGGTCTCCGACGAGGCCCAGTGGCAGGACTTCCAGATCGAGATCGACCCGAAGGAGCGTGTTCTCGACGCCCTTCACAAGATCAAGTGGGATGTCGACGGCACGCTGACGTTCCGTCGCTCCTGCGCGCACGGCATCTGCGGCTCCGACGCGATGCGGATCAACGGCAAGAACAGGCTCGCCTGCAAGACGCTGATCAAGGACATCAACCCGGAGAAGCCGATCACGGTCGAGGCCATAAAGGGCCTCACGGTCCTCAAGGACCTCGTGGTCGACATGGACCCGTTCTTCCAGGCGTACCGCGATGTCATGCCCTTCCTCATCACCAAGGGGAACGAGCCGACCCGTGAGCGTCTGCAGTCCGCCGAGGACCGCGAGCGCTTCGACGACACCACCAAGTGCATCCTGTGCGCCGCGTGCACGTCCTCGTGCCCGGTGTTCTGGAACGACGGCCAGTACTTCGGCCCGGCGGCCATCGTCAACGCGCACCGCTTCATCTTCGACTCGCGCGACGAGGGCGGCGAGCAGCGCCTGGAGATCCTCAACGACCGTGACGGTGTGTGGCGTTGCCGCACCACCTTCAACTGCACGGACGCCTGCCCGCGTGGCATCGAGGTCACCAAGGCGATCCAGGAGGTCAAGCGGGCGCTGATCACGCGCCGGTTCTGACCGCCACTGGCACACCAGTCGCATCCGAGGCCCCGTTTCCCGCACGGACACTGCGGGAAGCGGGGCCTCTTGCTGCACCGCTCGGGTCTTGACGGTACGGTCATGCGGAACCGGACACCGGTTCGCCGCCTCCGGCGCAGCAGAGCGCGGGGCACACAGGCTTGATCGAAAGCGGGGAACGTTGAGCGATCCGAATCCGTACGCGGACGACTCATACAAGTGGGGGCCTCCCCAGAATCCGGGCAATCCGCCCACCGTCGCGGACGGCCAGGGGCATGGCCTGCCCGGCTCGGGCATGCCGGCCTACGGCTACCCCCAGCAGTTGCCCGAGTCCGCGGCCCAGCCCGGCCCCGGTTACGGCTACCCGCAGGGCCAGGCGGCCCAGCCGACCATGCCCGGATACGGCTTCCCGCAGCAGCCGGGCGCACTGCCCGGCGGCGGTGTGCCGATGCTGACGTTCGGCGACATCGCCGTCATGAACGACCAGATCGTGACGCCGGCCGGCACGATGCCCCTCAAGGGCGCCGTGTGGACGGCCACGGACCTGTCGCGCACCGAGGAGAAGATCCCGACGGTCGCGATCGTGCTCGCGATCGTCTTCGCGCTGCTCTGCCTGGTCGGTCTGCTCTTCCTCCTGATGAAGGAGAAGAAGACGACCGGCTTCATCCAGGTCTCGGTGACCAGCGGCGGCAGGCATCACTCGACGATGATCCCGGCGATGGGCCCGGAGACCTTCCCCATGGTGATGGCCCAGCTCAACACCGCCCGCGCGATGAGCATCTGACGGTCCGCAGGGACGGCCCGTCTCCAGCACACCGTCACCGTCGTCGCGCTGGATCGTGACCGGCTCCATGCGTACGCCGGGCCGGTCCGCGATCTCGCCGAATCCACCCGGGCCCGGGGAGGGGACATCGTGCTGCCGGACGGGCGGACGATATCCGGCCTCGGTCCGGTCGGGCGCGTTCGCCCTGCTGCTCGCGGGCGTGCCGCTGCGGCGCGGCTTCCGTTCGTCGGTGGAGCAGGCGGCCGCGCAGTGGAACGAGACGCTCGGCCGCATCCTGGCGCAGGATCTGGACGAACTCCGGGCAGAGCCGGCCGATCACGTCGCCAGAGACCCCGACGACGAGGCCGGCTGAGCGCCCGGCACCCCGCGCCTCAGTCCCACTCGGCGCCGCCCCGGTCCTCGGCGACCACCATGATGCGCCGCAACATGTCGTTGAGCAGCGTGCGTTCGTCCTTGTCGAGGACGCCGAGCAGCCGGTACTCCTCATGGCCGAGGACGTCCATCGCGCCCAGCCAGGTCGAGCGGCCCTCGTCGGTGAGTGCCACATCGACCCGTCGGCGGTCGGTGGTGGAGGGCGTACGGCGGACGAAGCCGCGCCTTTCGAGCGCGTCCAGCCGGCCGGTGACGGAGGCGGGCGCGAGGTCGAGGTCGGCGGCGAGCTCGGAGGGGGCCGCCTTCCCGCCGCGTCCGGCCAGCTTGTGGAGCGTGTCGAACTCCTGGCGGTCCAGGTCGAAGTCGACCAGGGACTGTTCGCGTACCCGGCGCAGATGTACGGAGAGCTTCTTCATACGCGTCACCGCGCCCTCGATATCGGGATCGAGGTGAGGAAGGACGGGCTTCCAGCGCTCCACATGTCCGTCGGTCCAGTCGCGTCGCTCCATGGGGAAAGCGTACGCCCGGCCCCCAACTACGCTTCGTTGCCAGATATTTCGTTGACGAATAATTCGATATCGAAATAGATTGCGCGCATGCCGCACCCCTTGCGCACGCGCGCCTTCCGCCTGCTCTTCATCGGACGCACCCTCTCCCTCCTCGGCGACTCCGCCATCCCCACCGCCCTCTCCCTGGCCGTCTATCTGGCCACAGGATCGACCGGGGCGCTCGCCCTGGTCCTGGGGTGCGCGATGATCCCCAAGCTGCTCCTGCTACCGCTGGGCGGCGTCGTGGGCGACCGCTTCAACGCCCGCACCGTCGCGCTCACCACCGATCTCGTACGGTGCGTGACCCAGCTCTTCGTCGGCGCGGAGCTGCTCGGCGGCTCCCCCGCGCTCTGGCAGATCGCCCTCGCCGAGGCGATCGGTGGCGCCGCCGGCGCGTTCGCGATGCCGACCGTGTCACCGCTGATCCGCGGCACCGTGGCGGAGTCGGGGCTGCTGCGCGCCAACTCACTGATGGCGGTGGTCAACAGCGCGACCCGGCTCGGCGGCCCGGCCCTGGCCGGAGCCCTGATCCTCACCGCGGGCCCGGGCTGGGCCTTCGTGCTGGACGGCGCGAGCTTCGCGGTGAGCGCGGCACTGCTGTCCGCCGTGAAGGTCCGGCATGTACCCATCCCCCGGCGTTCCCTGCTCACCGACCTCAAGGAGGGCTGGAGCGAGGTCAGGGGCCGCGACTGGTACTGGACGAGCCTGATCGCCCACGCCGCCTGGAACTGCGCGGCGGCCGTCCTGATGACGGTGGGTCCGGCGCTCTTCGTCCGGGAGCTGGGCGGCAAGAGCGTCTGGGTCGCCCTCCTCCAGACCGGCGCTGTCGGCCTGCTCCTCGGCTCCCTGCTGGCCGGTCGGGCCCACCCCCGCCGCCCTGTCCTGATCGCCAACCTGGGCCTCGCCACGTACGCCCTCCCGCTCGGCCTTCTCGCCGTCCACGCGCCCGTTGTCGTGACCATCGCCGCATACGGCATCGCACAGGCCGGCCTCGGCTTCCTCAGCCCGGTCTGGGAGACCTCGGTCCAGTCCGCCGTGCCCGCGCACGCCCTGGCCCGCGTGACGTCGTACGACTGGCTGCTCTCCCTCGGTGCGATGCCGCTCGGATACGCCCTGGCCCCGCTCGCCGCCTCGGCCTGGGGCGCCGAAGTCCCCCTGGCCGTCGCTGCGGTGGCGGTCGGCGCCGCCTGCCTGGCGACGGCGGCGGTGCCGGGCGTACGGCGCTTCGGGGCGCCCGGAAAGCAGGAGGAGCGGGCAGCCGAGGTACCGGCTTGAACATGTTCAAAGACAGGTCTACAGTCCATGACAACAGCTTTTGAACGCGTTCAAGGGAGGGTGGGGCATGGACCTCACTGTTGTCGCGTACGTCATCTACCTGCTGATCAGCGTGGCGCTCACCGTCTGGGTGGCGCGCACGCTCAGCCGCAACGGCAGGGTGTTCCTCGCCGATGTGCTGCACGGGAACGAGAAACTCGCCGATGCCGTCAACCACCTGCTGGTGGTCGGCTTCTACCTGGTCAACCTGGGCTTCGTCACCCTCTACCTGAGGAACGACGACGGGGTCACCGACGCCCGCGGGCTCTTCGAGGCACTGTCGGTGAAACTCGGCGTCGTCCTGCTCGTCCTCGGCGTGCTGCACCTCGGCAACGTCTATGTGCTCAACAAGATCCGCCGCAGGGGCCTGATGGAGCGTGAGCAGACCCCGCCCGTACCGCCACAGGGCTGGACGGGTCCGGGAAACGGCCCGTGGGCCGCACCCGCCACCAAGGCCTGAGCGCGCCATGACGGCCGGAACAGGCGGGCAGCGACTGTCCGTCGAACACCTCACGGTGCTGTACGACGCGCAGTGCTCGCTCTGCGTCCATCTGCGCCAGTGGCTGATGAAGCAGCGCCAACTCGTCCCGCTCGACCTCGTCCCTGCGGCCTCCGAAGAGGCGCGCCGCCGCTTCCCCGGACTCGACCACGCCGGGACGCTCGACGAGATCACCGTGATCGGCGACCGGGGGCAGATCTACCGCGGGACCGACGCATGGATCGTCTGCCTCTGGGCACTGGCCGAACACCGGCCCAGGTCCCACTGGCTGACCACCCCGGCGGGCCGCCCGTTCGCCCGGGCGACCGTGCTCGCAGCCGCGAAGTACCGGTCGCTGACCGCGACACCGTGCGGCGACGGGGACAGTGCCTGTACGGTCCCCGGATCCGGGGACTGACCGGGGCGGATACCCTCGGGACTGTGGTGAAGGAAGCGAAGGACGTGAAGGAAGTCAAGGCTCCCAAGAGCGAGCAGACCCGCACACTCATCCTCGAAACCGCGCTCCGGCTCTTCCAGGAACGCGGCTACGACAAGACGACGATGCGGGCCATCGCCCAGGAGGCCGGCGTCTCCGTCGGGAACGCCTACTACTACTTCACGAACAAGGAGCACCTCGTCCAGGGCTTCTACGACCGGCTCGCCGCCGAGCACGAAGCGGCGGTCCAGCCGGTCCTGGACGGCGACAAGGACCTCGCGGTGCGGATGCGCGGGGTCCTGCTCACGTGGCTGGACGTGGCGGAGCCGTACCACCGCTTCGCCGCCCAGTTCTTCAAGAACGCCGCCGACCCGGAGAGCCCGCTCAGCCCGTTCTCGGCGGATTCGGTCGCGGCCCGCGAGGCGGCGATCTCCATCCACCGGCGATGCCTGGCCGGCTCCGACGCCAAGACCGACCCCGAACTGGCGGAACTGCTGCCGCAGTTGATGTGGCTGATGCAGATGGGCCTGGTGCTGTACTGGGTGTACGACCGGACTGAGCACACCGAACGCAGCCGCCGCCTGGTCGAGCGCTCCGCCCCGATCGGTGCCCGCGCCATCGCGCTCTCCCGGTTCCGGGTGCTGCGACCGCTGGTGCGGCAGATTCACGAGGTGCTGGAGGAGTTCCTGCCCGGCGCCGCGAAGCGTCGGGCCTAGGCAGGCCCGCAGGCAGAGGGGCGGCCGTCCGGCAGCGCCGGGACGACCGCCCCTCGGATCCTGTCGCACGCGCCGGGTCCGGCGCGGCGGACCGTCAGATCCGCTTCAGTTCCCACAGCCGCCAGATGCCGGTGCCGTCCGAGAGGTACTGCGAACCGGAGACCTCGGTCGTGCTGACGACGTAGTCCTTCTTCTGCCACAGCGGCACGAGCGGCACATCCTCACCGACCAGCGCCTGGAGCTCCTTGAAGTCCGCCGAGGTACGGCTGCGGTCGCTGTACTGCAGCGTGGCGCCGATCAGGGCGTCCATCTTCTTGCTGGCGTAGCCGTTGTGAAGGCTGTTGGTGCGGCCCACCAGCGGCTGGCTGAAGGTGTCGGGGTCCGGGTAGTCGGGAAGCCAGCCGACGGTGTACGCGTCGTACTTGCCGGCCGCGTACTCCTTCTGGAACTTCTGCCAGTCGACGGCCTTGACCGTGACCTTGAACAGCCCGCCCGCCTCCAACTGGCGGCGCAGCTCCGCGGTCTCCTTCACGTATGCCTCGTCACCGCCGCGGTAGCCGAAGGTGAAGTGCAACGGCGTCTGCACGCCGGCCTCCTGCAGGAGCTTCTTCGCGCGCGCGGGATCGGGCGACGGATAGGCGTCGAAGAACGGTGTGCTGTGCCCGATGTAGCCCTGCGGGATCAGCGAGTAGAGCGGTTCGACCGTGCCCTTGTAGACATCGGTCACCAGCGGCCCGCGGTCGACGAGCGACGCGATGGCCTGCCGGACCTTCTTGTCGGCGAACGGGGAGCCGGCGCGGACATTGAAGACGAGATTGCGGATCTCGGCGCTGTCCGCCTCGGTGACACGCAGATCGGGGTCGCCGGGGTTCAGCTCGGCGAGCGTGGCCGGCGGCAGCTGGCGGTGCGTCACATCGACCTGTCCGGACTTCCAGGCCGCCAGGAGTGCGTCCGACTCCTTGTAGTAGTGCACGGTGACCGGGACACCGGTCTTGCTCAGTGCACCCTTGTACCGGGGGTTGGGGACCAGCTCGGCGGTGGCGCCCGGCCGGTACGACTTCAGGGTGTAGGGGCCCGAGCCGTCGACCGTGCTTCCGGCCCGGAGCTTGTTCGGCGGGTACGACTCGCGGTCGACGATCGAACCGGCTCCCGTGGCGAGCTTCTGCGGGAAGGTCGCATCACGCGAGGAGAGGTTGAAGGTGATGGTGCGGCCCTCGGACACCACGTTCTTGAGGCTCGGGAACAGCACCGACGGACCGACATCCGTCTTGATCCTGATCATGCGCTCGATGGAGTACTTGACATCGGCGGCGGTCATCTTGCGACCGTTGGAGAAGAACAGATCGTCGCGCAGCTTGCACTGGTATGTCTGGAGCTTCTGGCCGATGAACCCACAGCTCTCGGCGGCGTCGGGTTCGGGGACGATCGCCCCGGACTTGAACGTCATGAGGGACTGATAGATGTTGCTGTACATCGCCCAGGAACCGGCGTCGTACGCACCCGCCGGGTCGAGCGAGGTGACTTCGTCCGTCGTACCGACCGCGATCGGGTCCTTCTTCACCTCGTCCGAAGGAAGCAGCTGCCAGGCGCCGACGCCTGCGATGACCAAAACCGCGAGAATCGCGAGAATCCGTAGCCGGATCGACCGCATTGCCGTGCTCTCCCTTACCAGCCCCACCTCGGCGTTGCGCTCAGACACGCACATCACCGCATGCTCGCGCTCAGCCAATCACACGATTTTCACATCTGGAAGAGCAAAACTGGGACTCATAGCCTTTTGTTCGGCACTTGAAACCTTGGGTTCATCAACAAGGTCTGCAACAGGCCATCGACGGAGAGTCAGGCCTGCCGGGAGGCGAGTTCCACGACGGTGATGTCGGAGGGTGCACCGACTCGCACGGGCGGCCCCCAGGCGCCCGCTCCGCGCGAGACGTACAGCTGGGTGTCGCCGTAGCGGTCGAGCCCGGCGACCGTGGGATTGGCCGACTCGGCGATGAAATTGCCCGGCCAGAGCTGGCCACCGTGGGTGTGGCCGGAGAGCTGGAGGTCCACGCCGTGGGCGACGGCATCGTGGATGACGACGGGCTGGTGGGCGAGGAGGACGGCGGCGCGGGTACGGTCCCGGTCACCGAGCGCGCGATCGAAGTCGGGCCCCTGCCCCTCGCTCTCCCCGGCGATGTCATTGACGCCCGCAAGATCGAATCCGTCGATCTCGACCCGGGCATTCTCCAAAGGGTGAAGTCCCAATTCCCGTACATGATCGACCCATTGGTCGGCGCCGGAGTAGTACTCGTGATTTCCGGTGACGAAGAAGCTGCCCCGGCGGGCACTCAGCCGCGCGAGCGGCTCCGCGGCCGGACCGAGATCGGCGACGGTTCCGTCGACGAGATCCCCGACGACGGCGACCAGATCCGGCTGGGTCCGGTTGATCGTGTCGACGATCCGCTGGGTGTGGGCGCGGCCGAGGATCGGGCCGAGGTGGATGTCGCTGACGACGGCGATCCGGAAGCCGTGCGCGGAGCGGGGCAGCTTGGCGAGCGGGACAGTGATCCGCTTGACCCGCGGCCCGCGCAGCACGCCGTACGTGCCGTAGCCGACCGTGCCGAGCCCGGCGACGGCGGCGGCGCCCCCGACGGCCCGTGCGACGAACAGGCGGCGCGTGGGGACGGCGAGGGTGTCTGCGACGGGGGCGTCGGCGACGAGGATGTCCGCAGCGGGGGCGCCGGCGGCCTCGGGCGTGAGCACTTTCGTCACGGCCGGACGATTGGACCGACTTGACTCATTCGCCCGGCCCGCGAGCGCCCGTCGCAGAATCGGCCGCACCGCCTCGCCCACCAGCAGAGCCAGCGTCAGATACAGCAGCGCGGCCAGCCACAGGTACCCCGGCCAGGCCAGCACCCGCTGGAGCCAGAAGGGTGCCCCCGTGCGGCCGGAGACCAGGGCGCCGACGCTCAGCAGCGGCAGGAGGTACGCGGCCACCGTGCCGGTTCTGCGCAGGGCGCTGCCCTCGGCCGTCGTGTCACCGACGAAGCGGCGCCACAGATAGCGGTGCACGCCGACGAGCAGCGCGAGCACCACGACTGCCGTCACCGCGAGACCGGCCACTGCCACTTGCGCTCCCCCGCCCGTCGTACGGCTTGTTATGCACCTTCGCGGCGCAGGGCCCTGACCCCACGGAACCCGATCACACCAACGGCCGTCCCCAGGAGAAAGGACGTGATGGCGAGCAGCAGATGCACCCAGAAGTACGCAGTCGGGTCACCCGCGTCGTCGAAGGCGAGTCCGCTGCCGTCCTTCCACAGGTTCTTGACGAAAGTGATCCAGATGAACCAGCTCCACACCCCGAAAGCGAGCAGGAACCAGGAGACGGGGCGGCTGAGCTTCATGGCCCCAGTATCTCCGCCTCGCTCCGGCGAAGTCGCCCGGGGTGGGCTGTCCCGGCGGTACACACGGCGGGTCAAGCCATCCGTACCCACATTCATATCTTCGCCCTGTACGTTTCCGACCGTGCCTGCTCTGAAAAAGATCGCGTTGACGGTCGCCTCTGCCGCCTTGTTGTCCACATTTGTCGTCAGTCCGGCATCGGCGGTCGACAAGGACACCCCCGCCAACCGGCCGAAGCCACCCAGCGGTATGTCCCGGGTCGGTGGCGAACTGCTGAGCCGGGCCGGCACGCAGGTCAAGCTGGGGGTCGGTGCCCCGGTACTGCCCAAGGACCTCACGGGCAGGTCCTGGATCGTCGCGGACGCGGAGAGCGGCGAGGTCCTCGCGGCGCACAACCCGCACTGGCGGCTGCCCCCCGCCTCCACCCTGAAGATGCTCTTCGCGGACACCGTGATGCCCGGACTGCAGCCGAAGACCCGGCCGTACACGGTGCAGGAGAAGGACCTCGCCGACCTCGGCGAGGGAAGCAGCCTGGTCGGTGTCAAGGAACACCTCAGCTATACGGTCCACGACCTGTGGCTCGGGGTGTTCCTGCGTTCGGGCAATGACGCGGTGCATGTGCTGTCCTCGATGTACGGCGGCATCCCCAAGACCGTCGCCGACATGCAGGCACACGCCGTGGAGTTGCAGGCGCTCGACACGAAGGTGGTGTCGCCCGACGGTTACGACGCGCCCGATCAGGTCTCCAGCGCGTACGACCTGACGCTGTTCGCCCGCAGCGGGCTGCAGAAGGCGGACTTCCGGGAGTACTGCTCGACGGCCGAGGCGGACTTCCCCGGCGCGGAGAAGAACGGGAAGCGCGAGAGCTTCAAGATCCAGAACACCAACCGGCTGCTCACCGGTGCGGACGGCGTCGACCCGTACAAGGGCATCGCGGGGGTCAAGAACGGCTACACCACGCACGCGGGCAACACCTTCACCGGTGTCGCCGAACGCAACGGCAAGGTGCTGCTCGTCACCGTCATGAACCCGTCGTCCAATGAGCCCCACGCCGTCTACAAGGAAGCCGCCGGCCTCCTCGACTGGGGCTTCGCCGCGAGCGGCAAGGTGACCCCGGTCGGCGAACTGGTGCCCCCGAAGTCCGCCAGTACCGGGACCGGCACCGGGAAGGGCCCCGCGGCGGCGCACCAGGAGGAGGACAAGGGCAGGAACGGCTCCTCGCACAACACCGAGGCCGCTGCCGCCGACGGCGGCAACAAGGGCGTCGGGATCGCGCTGGGAATCGCCGGAGGCGTCCTGGTGCTGCTGGCCGGCGGGGTGTTCCTGGTCAACCGGCGCTGGCCGCTGCCGGACCTGGTGCGCCGCCTTCCTCGTCGCTGACGGCCGCGGAGTCCTTCCGGGTGTCCTTGCTGTTCCGCGTCGCCGTCCAGGCGGCGCAGAACAGCAGCAGTTTTGCCGTGAAGTTGATCCACAGCAGCAGCGCGACCGGCACCCCGAAGGCGCCGTACATGCTCTTCGACGCGACGCCCTTCATATAACTGCCGAGCAGCAGCTTGAGGAGCTCGAAGCCGACCGCGCCGATCGCCGCGGCGACCAGTAGCCTGCGCCGCGGGGGATCGACGCCTGGCAGCAGCGTCAGCAGATAGAGCAGCAGCAGGAAGTCGGCGAGGGCCGCCACGACCAGGGCGGCCACCTGCAGCACCACACCGCCCGCGCCGTGGTCCGAGATTCCCAGCAGACCGGCGGTCCAGCCGACGGCGACGGAACCGGCCGAGGAGACGGCAAGAGTCACGAGCGCCGCCCCGCCCAGACCGAAGAGCAGCCCGACGTCCTTGAGTTTACGGATGACCGGATTGCCCAGGTCCATGTCGTCCATGCCCCACACGGCGCGCAGGCAGCCCCGCATCGCGCCGATCCAGCCGATGCCGGTGAAGAGCAGCAGCGCACCGGCGACCAGCCCGACCGTGCCCGCGTGGGCCACCAGATTGCTGATGCCGAGCTGGTCGGAGATGCCCGGCACCTGCTCGGCGATCTTGTCCTCGATCTTGTGGATCTGCTCGGTGGAGAGCAGCGCGGCACCGATCGCCGCACCGACCGCGATCAGAGGGAAGAGCGCCAGGAAGCTGATGAAGGTGATCGCGGCGGCGAGCCTGGCCCAGTGGACCCGTTCCAGCGTTTCGTACGAGCGCCAGGCGTGCGTCGCCATCAGCCGGGAGACGATCGGCCCGATGACAGGGAGGTTTTTCAGCCAGTCCATGACGTACGACTACCCTCCCGGGCACGGAAAACCGGCATCCCCTTCACTGCCGTACGGGCTGACACTTACTCAATCACCCATATCGGTGAGTGTTGTAACAAATCCCTCGAAAGGGTTTTCTCGGGCGATACGGTCACCACCATGTCTGTCGACACCGTGTCCCTGACCGGCTGGGGCCGTACCGCCCCGACGACCGCCCTGCGTTTCCGCCCCCGTACGTACGAGGAGGCGGCGGCGACGGTACGCGGCTGCGGACCCCGCGGTTCCATCGCCCGGGGGCTCGGCCGGTCCCACGGCGACGCCGCACAGAACGCGGGCGGCTCCGTCCTCGACATGACCGCGCTGAACCGGATCCGCACCATCGACGCCGGGACCGGCCTGGTGGTCTGCGACGCCGGGGTCAGCCTGCACCGGCTGATGGAAGTCCTGCTGCCGCTCGGCTGGTTCGTCCCCGTCACACCGGCCACCCGTCATGTCACCGTGGGCGGCGCGATCGGCACCGACATCCATGGTCGCAACCATCACTTCTCCGGGTCCTTCTCGCGGCATGTCAAGGAGCTGAAGCTGCTGACGGCCGAGGGCGAGATCCGTACGGTCCGGCCCGGCACCGATCTCTTCGACGCGACCGCGGGCGGCCTGGGTCTGACGGGTGTGATCCTCTCCGCCACGCTCCGGTGCCACCGTGTCACCAGCTCCTGGATGTCGGTGGACACCGAACGGACCGTCGACCTGGACGACCTGCTGGCCAGGCTCTCCGCCGGGGACCACCGATACCGCTATTCGGCCGCCTGGATCGATCTCCTCGCCCGCGGCCGGGCGACGGGGCGCTCCGTACTCGCCCGAGGGGAGCACGTACCCCGGTACGCGCTCCCGGCGCACGCCCGGCGCACACCACTCGCGTTCCGCCCGGGACAACTGCCGGTCGCACCCGTACTCGTACCCGAAGGGCTGATCGGCCGTACCTCCGTCGCCATCTTCAACGAGCTCCGCTACCGCAGCGCCCCCAGGTACCGCGTCGGTGAGCTCCAGAAGCTGTCCGCGTTCTTCCACCCCCTGGACTGCCTGCCGCACTGGAACCGGATCCATGGGCGCGGCGGATCCGTGCGGTACCAGTTCGTCGTCGGGCACGGACAGGAGGAGACGCTGCGCCGGATCGTGCGCCGGATCTCCCGGCGGCGCTGCCCGTCGTTCCTCGCCGTGCTCAAACGGTTCGGCGAAGGCGACCCGGGCTGGCTGTCGTTCCCGATGCCAGGCTGGGCGCTCGCCCTCGATCTGCCCGCCGCTCTGCCGGGCCTGGCCGGATTCCTGGACTCGCTGGACGAGGAGGTGGCGGAGGCCGACGGCCGGGTCTGCCTGGCCAAGGACTCCCGGCTGCGGCCTCAGATGCTGGCCGCGATGTATCCACGGCTGGACGAATTCCGGTCACTGCGCGCCGAGCTGGACCCGAACGGAGCGTTCCGCTCGGACCTGTCGCGCCGCCTGTCGCTCTGACCGCTGCGGCCTTCCGCCTCTCGTCCTCCCTCCTCCCCCTCGCCCCTCTCGTCCCTCTCGTCCCCCTCGTCCCCCTCGTCCCCCTCGTCCGCAAGGAGTGTTTCCGTGAAGGACGCCTTCGGTGCCCCGCAGTCCCTGCTCGTTCTCGGCGGCACGTCTCAGATCGCTCTCGCCACCGCACGCCGGCTGATCGCCCGCCGGACCCGTACGGTCTGGCTGGCCGGCCGCCCCTCCCCGGCCCTCGACTCGGCCGCCGCCGAACTGCGCACACGCGGCGCCGACGTCCGTACGGTCGGCTTCGACGCCCTCGACTCCGAATCCCACGAGACCGCCCTCGGCAAGATCTTCACCGAGGGCGACATCGACATGGTGCTCCTCGCCTTCGGCATCGCGGGCGACCAGGAGCGTGACGAGGAGGAGCCGCTCTCCGCGGTCCGGGTCGCCCGGACGAATTACACGGGCGCCGTCTCCGCCGGGCTGGTGTGCGCCGGAGCACTCCAGGCTCAGGGGCACGGCTCGCTGGTGGTGCTGTCCTCGGTGGCCGGCGAACGCGTCCGCCGTGCCGACTTCATCTACGGGTCCAGCAAGGCGGGCCTGGACGCCTTCACACAGGGGCTGGGGGACGCGCTGTACGGCACGGGGGTGCATGTGATGGTCGTACGTCCCGGCTTCGTACGGCCGAATACGGCGGTCCGGCCCGCGACGCCGCGGCTCACCGCGGCACGGTTCGCAGCTGCACCGCTGGAGGCGTCGCCTCTCGCAACGACTCCGGACGCGGTCGCGGCGGCGATCGTGACGGGTCTGCGGCGGCGTTCGGAGACGGTGTGGGTGCCGGGGTCACTGCGTGTGGTGATGTCGGCACTGCGGCATGTACCGCGCCCGCTGTTCCGGCGCCTGCCGGTCTGGTCCTCGGCCGCCGGGGCGCTCAAGGAGTGAAGAGGGCCCGCCGGGTCCGCTCAGGGATGCAGGGAGGGCTCGTCCACGGAGGAGCCGCCCTGCGCGGGCACGGCGGGCGCGCCGTCCCCGGCACCGAACGGGAACTCGTTGATCTTGCGCCAGACGCCGTCCGGGCCCTGCTCGTACAACGCGAAGGAACCGCAGGTCCAGGCGGCCTCGTAGTCGGAGAGCTCCTCGTACGCCCGGTCCATCGCCTGCTCGGCGATGTCGTGCGCCACGGTCACATGCGGGTGGTACGGGAACTGGAGCTCGCGCACCAGCGGCCCGGAGGAGTCCCTGACCCGCTTCTGCAGCCACGAGCAGGCCGAGGCCCCCTCGACGACCTGGACGAAGACGACCGGCGAGAGGGGACGGAAGGTCCCCGTGCCGGCCAGCCGCATCGGAAAGGGGCGGCCGCCCGTGGCGATCTGCGCGAGATGCGCCTCGATCGCGGGCAGGTCGGCCGCCTCGGCCTCGGTCGGCGGCAGGAGCGTGACGTGGGTGGGAATGCCGTACGCGGCAGGATCCCCGAAGCTCGCGCGCCGCTCCTGGAGCAGGCTGCCGTAGGGCTCCGGGACCGCGATCGAAACGCCGAGCGTTACGGTCCCCACGTCGTTCTCCTCAATCCTCGATGGTCGATGGTCGATGGCCTGTTTTCAGCCATCCACCGGATCAACTTCCCGTCGCCAGTGTGACGCCTGCGGCCGCGAAACCGCCAGGGTCCTTGGACTCAGTGCTTCGCGGGCAGAAAGCCCATCCGGTCGTACGTCCGGGCCAGGGTCTCGGCCGCGACGGAGCGGGCCTTCTCCGCGCCCTTGGCCAGGATCGAGTCCAGCGTCTCCGGGTCGTCCAGGTATTCCTGGGTGCGGGTGCGAAACGGTGTGACGAACTCGACCATGACCTCGGCGAGGTCGGTCTTGAGCGCACCGTAGCCCTTGCCCTCGTACTTCTGCTCCAGATCCGCGATACCGGTTTCGGTCAGTGTGGAGTAGATGGTCAGCAGGTTGCTGACCCCGGGCTTCTCGGCCCGGTCGAAGCGGATGACCGTGTCGGTGTCGGTGACCGCGCTCTTCACCTTCTTGGCGGTGGCCTTCGGCTCGTCGAGGAGGTTGATCAGGCCCTTCGGGGTGGCCGCCGACTTGCTCATCTTCGACGACGGGTCCTGAAGGTCGTAGATCTTCGCCGTCTCCTTGAGGATGTACGGGTCCGGCACGGTGAACGTGTCGCCGTAGCTGCCGTTGAAGCGCTCGGCGAGGTTACGGGTCAGCTCCAGGTGCTGGCGCTGGTCCTCACCGACCGGGACCTGGTCGGCCTGGTACAGCAGGATGTCGGCCACCATCAGCATCGGGTACGTGAAGAGACCGACCGTGGTGCGGTCGGCACCCTGCTTGGCGGACTTGTCCTTGAACTGCGTCATGCGGGACGCCTCGCCGAAGCCCGTGAGGCAGTTCATGATCCAGGCGAGCTGGGCGTGCTCGGGGACATGGCTCTGGACGAAGAGCGTGCAGCGCTCCGGGTCGAGACCGGCGGCGAGGAGCTGGGCGACAGCGAGCCGGGTGTTCGCGCGCAACTCCGCGGGGTCCTGCGCAATGGTGATCGCATGCAGGTCCACGACCATGTAGAAGGCGTCGTGGGATTCCTGCAGCGCCACCCACTGGCGGACCGCACCGAGGTAGTTGCCGAGGTGGAACGAGCCTGCGGTGGGCTGGATTCCGGAGAGCACGCGGGGGCGTTCAGAGGCCATGAAACCCATTGTCTCAGGTGCGGAACCGATCTCCGGCAGCCGGTGCGGAAGGTGTGCGGACGCAGGACACGCACCGCCGTGAATGAGACGAGGAACACAGCCGGGCCGGCGGGACGGCCGCGGGCGGTGGACGGCACGGACGGGCGCGCCGTGAATTGAAGGTTTCCTCGCCAGGGTTCCGACCGACGATACAAAGTGGGCACCACCCTCCGCCCACGCCGCACGACGAACGGAGATCCCGTGTCGACCACGGAAACTGCCATCGCCTCCGCCGAGGCGCACAGCGCGCACAACTACCATCCGCTGCCCGTCGTCGTCGCTTCGGCGGACGGAGCCTGGATGACCGATGTCGAGGGCCGGCGCTACCTCGACATGCTCGCCGGATATTCGGCGCTCAACTTCGGCCACGGCAACCGGCGCCTGCTCGACGCGGCCAAGGCACAGCTGGAGCGGGTGACCCTCACCTCGCGCGCCTTCTACCACGACCGGTTCGCCGATTTCTGTACGCAGCTCGCCGAGTTGTGCGGCATGGAAACGGTGCTGCCGATGAACACCGGGGCGGAGGCCGTGGAGACCGCGGTCAAGACCGCCCGCAAGTGGGGCTACCGGGTGAAGGGCGTCCCGGACGGCATGGCGAAGATCATCGTCGCCGCGAACAACTTCCACGGCCGGACGACGACGATCATCAGCTTCTCCACGGACCAGGAGGCACGGGAGGACTTCGGTCCGTACACGCCCGGGTTCGAGATCGTGCCGTACGGGGATCTGACCGCGCTCGCGGAGGCGATGACCGAGAACACCGTGGCGGTGCTGCTGGAGCCGATCCAGGGCGAGGCCGGGGTGCTGGTGCCGCCGCCCGGCTATCTCCCCCGGGTGCGTGAACTCACCCGTGAGCGGAATGTGCTGTTCATCGCGGACGAGATCCAGTCGGGCCTGGGCCGGACCGGGAAGACCTTCGCCTGTGAGCACGAGGGTGTCGTGCCGGACATGTATGTGCTCGGCAAGGCGCTGGGCGGTGGTGTGGTCCCGGTGTCGGCGGTGGTCTCGTCGAAGGATGTGCTCGGGGTGTACCGGCCCGGTGAGCACGGTTCGACGTTCGGCGGGAATCCCCTTGCCTGTGCGGTCGCGCTGGAGGTCATCGCGATGCTCCGTACCGGCGAGTTCCAGCAGCGGGCGACCGAGTTGGGCGAGCACCTCCACCAGGAGCTGCGGCTGCTGGTGGGCGGGGGCGCGGTGGAGGCGGTACGGGGCCGCGGGCTGTGGGCGGGTGTCGACATCGCCCCGAGCCACGGCACCGGCCGGGAGATCTCCGAGAAGCTGATGGACCGGGGGGTGCTGGTCAAGGACACCCATGGCTCGACGATCCGGATCGCCCCGCCGCTGGTGATCAGCAAGGAGGACCTGGACTGGGGGCTTGAGCAGCTCCGCGGCGTCCTGCGCGGCTGAGTTCCGTCGTCGGTCGCCGGGCAGGCTCCAGGGCCTTTCTTCCGGATCGGGCCAGGGCCCGGGAGTCCGGCATGATCCGGACGGAAGGCCTTAGACCGACCGGCAAATGGGGGGTGGGAGAAGGAGCGGGGCTGGGTGCGTGCAGCTGCAAGGCGGAGGAGGGAGGCAACGCGATGGGGTCTCCCCTGCTCGAGCGAAGCCGAGAGCTTGGGGAAGTTGGTGACTGACGACAACGCCGCAGATGCGCGTGCCCAGCCCCACGACGCCGCCCCCCATTTGCCGGTCGGTCTTAGAGGATCACGTGAGGCAGGAAGCGGGCGTACTCGTCCGTGACCGGCCCCGCCGATTCACGGATGCCGAGCCCGGCCGCCTCGTCCTCGACGACCCATGCACCCAGCACCACCCGGTTGCCGTCGAAGTCCGGCAGCGGCGCCAGTTCCTGGTAGCAGCACGGCTCGTCCCGCAGCATCGCGGGGCTGCCCGGCTCATGGATCGTGACCCCGGCCCCCTCACGGCCGAGCAGCGGCTTGGCGACGTAGCCGGGGCCACCTCCGTCGCCCGCCCCCGTACCCGTCGCCGCGAGTTCACGGGGGCCGTCGAGATAGGAGGGGAGCAGGTTCGGGTGGCCCGGAAAGAGCTCCCAGAGGATCGCCAGCAGCGCCTTGTTGGAGAGGAGCATCTTCCAGGCGGGCTCGATCCAGCAGGTGGTGCCGGTGCCGCCGCCGTTGTCGAGGGTGTCCAGCACATGCGGCCCGAACCGGTCGGTCGCCAGCCACTCCCACGGGTACAGCTTGAAGCAGCTGCGGATGAAGCGGAGCCGCTCGTCGACGAACCGCCCGGTCAGCCGGTCCCAGCCGATCTGTTCGACGGAGAGCGCCTCCGTGTCGATGCCGGCCTGTTCGGCGGTCTCGCGCAGATAGGCGACCGTCATCAGGTCCTCGCCCAGCTCGTCCCCGTCGGAGTGCGCGAAGTGCAGGGGTCCGGGCGGCAGCAGGCCGGCCTGCCGTTTCCACGCCGCGACGAGACGTTCGTGCAGAGAGTTCCACTGGTCGGCGCCCGGGAAACGGTCCTCCATCCAGAACCACTGGGCGCTTGCGGCCTCCACCAGGGAGGTGGGGGTGTCCGCGTTGTACTCCAGCATCTTCGCCGGACCTGTTCCGTCGTAGCGCAGGTCGAACCTGCCGTACAGGGAAGGCAGTTCGTCACGGCGGCGCCAGGACTGGGCGATGAGTCCGGACAGTCGTCGGTCGGTGATGCCGAGATCGGCGAAGCGGTCCTGCTCCACGATGTGGGCGGCCGCGGCCAGACACATGGTGTGCAGTTCCTCGACGACGTCCTCCAGCGCCTCGACCTCGGGCAGCGAGAAGACGTAGTAGGCACTCTCGTCCCAGTACGGGCGCAGTGATCCGTCCGGGTAGCGGGTGAGCGGGTAGACGAGCCCCTGCTCCTCCACCGTCCGCTGCCAGCCGGGACGCGGCTGCGTGGTGCGGCGCTCCATACCGGTTCAGCCGCCGCCGGTGCCCGAGCAGCCGAAGCCGCCGCGGTCGACCGCGGACTTGTTGAAGCTGCCGCCCTGCACCTTGCCGTTCTTGCTGCTGCCGCCGTAGTAGTACGACCCCTTGCCGCTGACGTCCTTGCACTGGTAGCTCGGCAGCTTGTCCTGGGTGAGCGGGTCGACGCACCGCTTGTCGGGTTCCGAACCGCAGGAGGTGATCATCGCTGCGAGCACCCCCATGCCGCCGAGTACCACCGTGCTCGACCTCAGCCTGCGTATGGCCATGCTTCCGTTTCCCCCGTCGTACGAATCAAGCCAGTGTGGCCACTTGTCAGATTAGATGGCTGTCCACCGCGGCCGAAAGCGGGTGCACCGAACGGCCGCAAGTAGAGTCCCTTTGTGTTCTTCGGGATGATCTGCGCGCTCGGCGCCGCCGTCTGCTTCGGTACGGCCTCCGTCCTCCAGGCCGTCGCCTCGCGGGCCGCCGCCGAGCCGGGGTCGGACGCGGGAGTCGATCCGGCGCTGCTGCTGCGCGCCTTGCGCCAGTGGCGCTACATCGCCGGACTCGCCCTCGACGGCTGCGGTTTCGTCCTCCAGATCATCGCCCTGCGGTCCCTGCCGATCTACGCGGTGGGCGCCGCCCTGGCCGCGAGTCTCGCGGTGACCGCCGTAGTCGCCGCCCGGCTCCTCAAGGTGCGGCTGAGCGGCGTCGAATGGACCGCGGTCGGTGTCGTCTGCGCGGGCCTGGGCATGCTGGGGCTCGCCTCCGGCGGTGAGGGCCACGGGACCGGTTCGGCGGCCCTGGGCTGGACCATGCTGGGGATCTCCCTCGGCATTCTGCTGATCGGCGCGGCGGCCGGGCGCCTGCCGGAGAGGCCGCGGGCGCTCGTTCTGGGGCTCGGCGCGGGGTGCGGTTTCGGGGTGGTGGAGGTCACGGTCCGGCTGATCGACGACGTGTCCCCGTCGGCGCTGCTCGCCGACCCGGCCGGGTACGCCCTGCTGCTGGGCGGCGGTACGGCGTTCCTGCTGCTCACGTCGGCGCTGCAGCGCGGTTCGGTGACGACGGCGACGGCCGGCATGGTGCTCGGCGAGACGATCGGCCCGGCACTGGTGGGCGTCATCTGGCTCGGGGACCGTACCCGTGAGGGCCTGGTCTGGCTGGCGGTCGCCGGTTTCGTGGTGGCGGTGGCGGGAGCGCTGGCCCTGGCCCGGTTCGGCGAGGCCCCGGCGGACACCCCCGAACCGGCCGAACCGACCGTCCCCGGAACGCCGTAGGACGTAGGTCCGGTCGCCGAACTGCGCTCTGCCGTGCGACGGCAGGGCCTACGGCAGCACCCGGCACAGTGCGTCCAGTGCGCCCGCCCAGGCGCTGTCCGTCGGTGTCCCGTAGCCGATGACCAGTGCGTCGCGCCCCGGCGCCGCCTCCGGGTGCCGGAAGCGCGAGATCCCCTCCAGTGCCAGCCCCTGCCACGCGGCAGCCCGCATCGCCGCCGGCTCGCTGCCTTCCGGGAGTTCGAGCACTGCGTGCAGTCCGGCGGCGATACCGCTGATCCGGACATCGGGGGCCCGTTGCGCCAGCACCGCGACGAGCTGGTCACGACGGTTTCGGTAGCGCAGCCGCATCGAGCGCACATGACGGTCGTACGCACCCGATTCGATGAACTCCGCGAGCGTCAGCTGTTCCAGCGCACTCGACGACCAGTCGCTCAGCCCCTTGGCCTCGGCCACCTCCCCCACCAGGTTCTCCGGCAGCACCATCCACCCCAGCCGCAGTCCCGGCGCCAGCGACTTGCTCGTCGTTCCCAGGTGTACGACGCGTTCGGGGTCGAGGCCCTGGAGCGCACCGACCGGCTGCCGGTCGTAGCGGAACTCCCCGTCGTAGTCGTCCTCCAGGATCAGCCCGCCCGTGCCGCGTGCCCAGTCGACCGCCGCGGCCCGCCGGTCGGGGTGGAGCGGCACCCCCGTCGGGAACTGGTGCGCGGGCGTCATCAGGACCGCGCCCACGCCGCACAGCCCGGCCAGTTCACCGGTCCTGGCCCCGAGTCCGTCGACCGGCAGGCAGGGCATGCGCAGCCCGGCGTCCGCGAGCAGTTTCCAGTGCAAGTCCAGTCCGTACGACTCGACGGCCACCTCCCGCACCCGCCGCTTGCGCAGCACCGTCCCCATCAGCTTCAGCGCCTGCACGAAACCGGCACAGATGACGATCCGCTCCGGATGCGCGTGCACACCGCGGGCGCGGGCCAGATAGTCGGCGAGGACGGTGCGCAGCTCGATGCGCCCGCGCGGATCGCCGTACCCGAAGGCGTCGTTGGGTGCGGCGGTCAGGGCGCGCCGGGCCGCCTTGAGCCAGTCGGCGCGCGGGAACGTCGAGAGGTCGGGCGACCCGGGCAGCAGGTTGTGGGCGGGCCGCGAGTGCACCGGCCGGGATCGTGTCGCCCTGGTGGCCGTCCGGCGCGGCTCGGCCCGCTGCGCCACCCTGGTCCCCGAACCCTGCCGGGCGGTGAGCCACCCCTCGGCGACCAGCTCCGCGTACGCGTCGGCGACGGTGTTCCGGGCGATGCCGAGGTCTACGGCGAGGCTGCGGGAGGACGGCAGCCGGGTGCCTGGCGCCAGCCGCCCCGTCCGTACGGCCTCGCGCAGGGCGTCCATGAGCCCGGCCCGCAGCCCCACCGCGCCCGTCGTGTCCAGATGCAGGTCGGCACCGAAAGTGGCCCAGGAATCTGTCATGTAAATGGACCATACCGCTGTGCCATCCACGACGTAGCGTCGTACCCATGACGACGAACGAGCACAACCACCCGACCTCCGAACTCAACCCCGAGCACACCCCCCGTATCCGCTGGGCCGAGCTCGCCCCCGATGTCTACAAGGCCATAGTCCGGCTGGACGCGGCGTCCCGCAGGGGCCTCGACCCGGTCATCGGAGAGCTGGTGAAGATCCGTTCCTCCCAGCTCAACCACTGCGCGTTCTGCCTCGACATGCACACCAAGGACGCACTGGCGGCGGGCGAGTCCACCGAGCGGATCATCCAGCTCAGCGCATGGGAGGAGTCGCAGCACTTCTACACGCCCAAGGAGATCGCGGCCATCGAGCTGACCGAGGCGGTGACCGTACTGACCGACGGTTTCGTACCGGACGAGGTGTGGGAGAAGGCGGCCAAGCACTTCGACGAGACCGAGCTCGCCCACCTCGTCGCCGCGATCACCACGATCAACGTCTGGAACCGGTTCGCCGTGTCCACCCGGATGGTCCCCGGCCACTACACGCCGGGCGACATCAAGCACTGACCCGGCACGCCCCGCACCCCGCCCCTCCCTGATTCGGAGCATCCCCAGGAGCCCCGCGATGACCGCATCCGTCCTCCGTGCCCTGCACCACGACCGCGCCCCCGGCGATCCGCTGATCCTCCCCGGCCCCTGGGACGCGGCGAGCGCCCGCGTCTTCGCCGATGCGGGCTTCCCGGCGCTCGCCACGCCCAGTGCCGGGATCGCGGCCTCGCTCGGTTACGAGGACGGGGCGACGCCCGCCGCCGAGATGTTCGCAGCCGTGGCCAGGATCGTGCGCGCCGTCCCGGCCGCCGTCCCCGTCTCGGCGGACATCGAGGCGGGTTACGGACTGGCGCCGGAGGAACTCGTGGAACGCCTCCTCGGCACCGGAGCCGTCGGCTGCAATCTGGAGGACTCGGCCGACGGCACCCTCGTCGATGCCCAGCGGCAGGCGGACCGGCTGGCGGAGGTACGGGCGGTCGCGGGCGACCGGCTCTTCGTCAACGCCCGCGTCGACACCTACGTCCACGGCGTCCCCGACGGCACGGACCAGGAGGCGGAGACGGTTCGCCGCGCCCTGCTGTACGTGGCGGCGGGCGCGGACTGCGTCTACCCGATCCTGGCCCCGCCCGAGGCCCTGCCCCGACTGGCCGCCGCCGTGCCGGGGCCGCTCAACGCCCTCGCCCGGCCGGACGGCCCGAGCCCGCGCCGGCTGGGGGAACTGGGTGCCACCCGGATCACTTTCGGCCCCGGGCTACAGCTCCGCGCCATGGCGGCCGTACGCGAGATCGCGGACGAACTGCAGAAGGGGTAGGCGCCCCGGGCCGCGCACGGTTGCCCCGCACGCTCAGGCCTGTCTGCCGCCGAAGGCCGCCAGGGTCCGTTCCAGCATCGGCATGGCCCGCACCACGTTGCGGGAGCGGATCAGGGCGTCCCAGGCGGGCTCGAACTTCTTCCAGCCGCCCGCGTACGCCAGATGCCTGAGCCGTTCGTGCGTGCCCGGCTGGGCGGCCGCACCGCGCCAGATGTTGGACCACCGGTAGAAGTCCCGGTACGCGCGCCAGTACCCGTCCTCCAGCTGACGCGGATTCATTCCCTTCGGGCGGTAGACGACATGGCGGGTGTCGTAGAGGTCCCAGTCCCGGTGGACGATCCGGTCCTCGGCCGCCATCTGCTTCCACAGACCGGTGGACGGATACGGCGTCATGATGTGGAACGTGGCCGTCTCGATGCCCTGCTCGACGGCCCACTCCACCGTACGGTCGAAGACGTCCGGGCCGTCGTGGTCGAGCCCGAAGACGAAGCTGGCGTTGACCATGACACCGGCGTCATGGAGGCGGCGCACGGCGGCCGCGTAGTCCTTGCCGATGTTCTGGTCCTTGCGCCGCTCGGCGAGGTTCGCGCTGTTGACGGTCTCGAAGCCGACGAACAGGCTGCGCAGCCCCGCGTCCACGGCCCGCTCCAGCAGATCCGGCTGGAGTACGGACTTCACGGTGCCGGCCGCCTGCCAGAGCCGCCCCATTCCGGCCATCCCGTTAAAGAGCGCCTCGGCGAAGCGCCGGTTGCCGAGCAGATGGTCGTCGAGGAAGTACAGATGCCTGCCGGGAAGCCGCTCGATCTCGGCGAGCGCATCGTCCACGGCCTGGGTGTAGAAGGACTTGCCGCCCTCGAAGAAGGCGTCCTTGTAGCAGAAGTCGCAGTGGTGCGGACAGCCGCGCGAGACGACGATCGAGTTGGGCACCAGATACAGATGCCGCTTGATCAGGTCCCGTCGCACGGGCGGCAGTCCGGCCAGGGTGCGCAGCTTCGAGTCGTACCTGCGACCCGGCGCACCGTCCCGGAACTCCTTCAGGAACAGCGGCCAGGTGTCCTCCCCCGGCCCGGTGAAGATCGTGTCGGCATGTGCTGCGGCCTCGTCCGGGAGCGAGGTCACATGGAGGCCGCCCATGGCGACGTGGACGCCGCGGGCGCGGAAGTGGTCGGCTATCTCGTAGCCGCGCCGGGCGGAGGTGATGTACGGCTGGACGACCAGCAGATCGGGGCTGTCGAGCGTCTCGATGTCGACCCGCTCGACATGCTCGTCGAGGAGCGTCACCTCGTCGTCCGGGTCCAGGTAGCCGGCGAGGGTCGCCAGGCCGAGCGGCGGGAAGAGCGAGTACTTGATGGGCCGGAACAGCGGGCTGGTCGCCTCGGTCAGGGCCGGAAGAATCATCGTCACGCGCATGACAGCCCAGACTCGGGAAGCGGGACGGTCAGTTCCCGGCCACGGCCACATACCGACGCAGCCGCCCCCGGCAGCGACTGCTGCCGGGGGCGGTGGTGTACGCCCCGGAGGGCGTACGGATCAGATCAGGCCGAGCTCGCGAACCGCGTCGCGCTCCTCGATGAGCTCCTGCACCGACGCGTCGATGCGCGTACGGGAGAACTCGTTGATGTCCAGGCCCTGGACGATCTCGTACTTGCCGTCCTTCGTGGTGACCGGGAAGGACGAGATGATGCCCTCGGGCACGCCGTAGGAGCCGTCCGACGGGATACCCATGGAGGTCCAGTCGCCGGCGGCGGTGCCGTTGACCCAGGTGTGGATGTGGTCGATGGCGGCGTTGGCGGCCGAGGCGGCCGAGGACGCGCCACGGGCCTCGATGATCGCGGCGCCGCGCTTGGCGACGGTCGGGATGAAGGTGTCGGCCAGCCACGCCTCGTCGTTGACGAGCTCGGCGGCGTTCTTGCCAGCGACCTCCGCGTGGAAGACGTCCGGGTACTGGGTCGCCGAGTGGTTGCCCCAGATCGTCAGCTTCTTGATGTCGGAGACGGCGGCACCGGTCTTGGCGGCCAGCTGCGAGATCGCGCGGTTGTGGTCGAGGCGGGTCATCGCGGTGAAGCGCTCGGCCGGTACGTCCGGGGCGGCGGCCTGCGCGATGAGCGCGTTGGTGTTGGCCGGGTTGCCGACGACGAGGACCTTGATGTCGTCCGCGGCGTTGTCGTTGATGGCCTTGCCCTGCGGCTTGAAGATGCCGCCGTTGGCGGAGAGCAGGTCGCCGCGCTCCATGCCCTTCGTACGCGGGCGGGCACCGACCAGGAGGGCGACGTTGGCACCGGCGAAGCCGACGTTGGCGTCGTCGGTGATCTCGATGTTGCGCAGCAGCGGGAAGGCGCAGTCGTCGAGCTCCATCGCGGTGCCCTCGGCGGCCTTCAGCCCCTGCGGGATCTCCAGGAGGCGCAGGTTGACCGGCACGTCCGGGCCGAGCAGGTGGCCGGAGGCGATGCGGAAGAGCAGCGCGTAGCCGATCTGGCCGGCTGCGCCGGTCACGGTGACATTCACGGGAGTGCGGGTCATGGCGATCTCCGTTAGACAGCTGGCGGTGGGGGTCCCTGCCCCTGGTGCTGGACATCCCTGAATCTTGATGTGAAGAGATATCCAGCGATCAGGCTATCCGACCCGGAACCCCCAGACCGCCCGGCCCCCTGTGGCACCGCACACAACCCGTCACACAGCGCTCACCCGGCCCTGTCCGCTCACCCGGGAGGCGGTCGCTCGATGGTGGGTCTTCTCGTCGTCGTCACCGCCCCGCTCCGGCCAGCAGCACCGCCCCGGCCAGTACGAGCAGCACACCGACCGCCCCCGCGAGGAGCACGGCCGGCCGCTTGCGGCTGCCACCACAGCGGTCCGCTCCCCCGTCTCCGGTCTGGTGCGGTGGCTGCTGCGGGACCAGTGGGAGCGACGCACGCGCCCGGGAGATCCGGATGGCCTCCGTCGTCATGTCCTGACCCATCTCGGAACGGCTCCACGCCCGCTCCGCCAGCTCCCACATGGTCGTCAGATGCACCTGATCGGTACCCGTCGCCTCGGCGAGAGCGACGATCGCCCCCCTGGGTGCGAGCAGACGCCCGCTCAGATAGCGCTCCCACGACGTCTTGCTGTAGCCCGTGCGGTCGGCCACCGCGGCGATGCTCAGCGCCCTGCGGTCGACGAGCCTGCGCAGCTGGCCGGCGAACTCCCTGACCTGCGGGTCGAGTTCATTCGATAGCGCCTTCCAACGAGGCATTGCTTCCCCTTGCCCGGATCCGGTTCTTCTTCCGTTCCGGACTACCCAGGAGCACGCACGAACGCAGGACGACAGTTCCAGCCGACGGGGCGCACAGGAGTGTTCGGGACTCGGGGCCCACCCCGCGCACGCCCCCGGCACCACCGATGCGTGCCGGACACACCGTTGCGCGGCGATCACACCGTGGCGGAATGGTCACTTCCGTGCCACAGGCCACAGGGTTCCCTTGTAGCGGTCCTCGCCGTCCACGAGGCTGGAGACAGGACGGGGGGCAAGGCCGCTCAAGTCACCACATTCCGGAGCGCCTGCGTTCCGGTGGCTGCCCCCGCCCTCGGGTGTCCGTCCCTTCTCGGGGGAGGGGACGGACACCGTCCTCAAGCCGCGCGGCTACGGCCGCAGCTGTACGGAGGGCCTCAGCGGATCGTGAAGTGGACCGCGTCCTCCAGGAACGGAATGTCCAGCCACGGCTTGGGCTGCGCCACCAGCGCGAGCATCACGATGAGGAAGCCGAGCAGCCCGTACGTCACCAGGTCGGTGAAGCGGGAACGGACCGCCAGCATGCCCACCGACGGGACCACGACCCGCAGCACGGCACCCCCGAGGAGGGCCACACCGATCAGCATCGTGCCGATCCTGAAGGCCTCCGCGAAGGGGGCGACGGCCACGATCAGCAGCCCGATCCCGGCCGTGCAGAGCACGGCGAGCAGCGGCCACTGCCGGGCCGGGGCGGGCGCGTCCCCGGATGCGGCACGGCCACCGCCCTCGGGGCGCGCGGTGTCCCGGGTGAACGAGGGGAACCTCCGCGACGGACGCGGACCGTTGTGCGGGGCGCCGGCCGGGGCGCTGCCACCGGGACCGGCGGCAGCGGCAGCCTCCGGGCGGGTGTCCTCGCCCCGGTCCGCGTCGCCGGAGTCCTCATCGGCGTCGGCATCGGAGTCCGCATCCGCCCGGACGACCGTCCCCTCCCGAGCAGCACCCTCCGAAGCAGCACCCTCACGGGTCGCAGCCCGGTCCGGCTCAGCCTCATCCGCCGCGCCCGCACCGGGCACGTCGGCGTCCGACGGCACCGGAGACGTCCGGTCCGCCTCGGCGGCCGGGTCGGCCGGACTCGTACCAGCACCCATGGGGTTCCTTCCGGATCGGGTCAGCCGGCTCAGACGGCGTCGGCTGCGTTGCGCTCCGCCGCCTCGACCACGTTGACGAGCAGCTGGGCGCGGGTCATCGGACCGACGCCGCCCGGGTTCGGGGAGATCCAGGCGGCGACCTCGGCCACGCCCGGGTGCACGTCCCCGACGATCTTGCCGTTCTCGTCCCGGCTGACGCCGACGTCGAGCACGGCCGCGCCCGGCTTCACGTCCTCGGGCTTGATGATGTGCGGCACTCCGGCGGCGGCGACAATGATGTCGGCCTGCTTGAGCTGGGCGGAGAGGTCACGCGTACCGGTGTGGCACTGGGTGACGGTGGCGTTCTCGGATTTACGGGTCAGCAGCAGCGGGATCGAGCGGCCGATGGTGACGCCACGGCCGACGACCACGACATGTGCCCCGTTGATCTCCACGTCGTGGTGGCGGAGCAGCTGGACGACGCCCTGCGGGGTGCAGGGCAGCGGGCCCGTCTCGTTCAGTACGAGCCGGCCGAGGTTCATCGGGTGGAGGCCGTCGGCGTCCTTGGCCGGATCCATCAGTTCCAGGACGCGGTTGGTGTCGATCCCCTTGGGCAGGGGAAGCTGCACGATGTACCCCGTGCACTCGGGGTTGGCGTTGAGCTCCCGTACGACGTCCTCGATCTCCTCCTGGGTGGCGGTGTCGGGGAGTTCGCGCTGAATGGAGCCGATGCCGACCTGTGCGCAGTCACGGTGCTTGCCGTTCACGTACCACCGGCTGCCCGGGTCGTCCCCGACGAGCAGGGTTCCCAGGCCAGGGGTGATGCCCTGCGCCTTGAGGGCCGCCACGCGGACGGTGAGATCGGACTTGATCGCGGCTGCGGTGGCCTTGCCATCGAGAATCTGGGCAGTCATGTCCCCATACTCGCGGATGACCCCGCCCGCATACCAATTCTGGGTGCCTGGGGCGCACGCGATGTTGCACTTGCGCAACATCCACCGTCGCGACTGGACAAACTTACACTCCGCTTATAACGATTATGGCCGCAGTGCCGCAGAAGTACCGGGGGGCGGACCACTGGCCTTTTCTTTCCTCCGTGCGGCCGCATTTCGTCCCCGCATGCATGTTGGAGGAACGCCCAGATGAGCTTCGGCGACCCGAACCCGAATCCGAACAACCCGTACGGCCAGCAGCCGAACCAGCCCCCGCAGGGTCAGCCGGGTTACGGCTACCCGCAGGCGCCGCAGGGCGTACCGCCGCAGCAGGGCCAGCCGGGCTACGGCTACCCGCAGCAGCCCGGCCAGGCGCCGCAGGGCCAGCCGGGTTACGGCTACCCGCCCCAGCAGCCGGGCGGCACCCTCCAGGCCAACAACGGCTACATCAACGTCGCGGGCCTCGGCACCGTCGAACTCGCCACGATGGGGCGTCGCCTGGGCGCGCGTGCGCTGGACGGCGTCGCGTACGGCATCCTCTACGTGATCTTCTCGGCGATCGGCGTCGCGAGCCTCGTGGGCGCCTCGAAGTCCATCGACGACTGCAGCAGCAGCGAGTACGGCACCGCTGCCTACAACCAGTGCGTGAACGACGCGGCCGACGCCAGCGTCGGCATCCTCGCGGGCTTCTTCGGCTTCATCGCCGTGTTCGCGCTGATCGCGCTGCTCTACGAGTGGCTGATGGTCTCCATCTGGGGCGCCACGCTCGGCAAGATGGTCCTCAACGTCAAGGTCGTCAAGGAGAGCACCGGCCAGGCCCCCGGTCTGGGTGCGGGCTTCATCCGCTGGATCATCCCGATGGTCGGCTCGCTCTTCTGCGGTCTCGGCACGCTACTGGTCTACCTCTCCCCCTTCTTCGACAACTCGGGCAAGCTCCAGGGCTGGCACGACCGCGCCGGCAGCACGATCGTCATCAAGACGAAGTGAGCATGCTGAAGGTATAACCACCCTCACCGCCTCGCGAAGGCCGCCAATTCCCCACTCGTTCCGGGGAATTGGCGGCCTTCCGTCTTACCCGGGCTGCCCGGGTGCAACTCGTATCAGTGGAAGAAGTGCCGCGTACCCGTGAAGTACATCGTCACGCCCGCCTTCTTCGCGGCCTCGACGACCAGCTCGTCACGGACCGAACCGCCCGGCTGGGCCACGGCCTTGATGCCGGCCGCGGTCAGGATCTCCAGCCCGTCCGGGAACGGGAAGAACGCGTCGGACGCGGCGTACGCGCCCCGCGCCCGCTCCTCGCCCGCACGCTCGACGGCCAGCTTCGCGGAGTCGACCCGGTTGACCTGACCCATGCCGACGCCGACCGAGGCGCCGCCCTTGGCGAGCAGGATCGCGTTGGACTTGACCGCGCGACAGGCCTTCCACGCGAAGGCGAGCTCCTTCAGCTCGTCCTCGGAGAGTGCCTCACCGGTGGCGAGGGTCCAGTTGGCCGGGTCGTCGCCGTCGGCCTGGAGACGGTCGGTGACCTGGAGCAGCGCGCCGCCGTCGATCGGCTTGACCTCGACCGTGGACGTCGGGGCGTCGGGGCAGCGCAGCACGCGGATGTTCTTCTTGCGGGCGAGGATCTCGACCGCGCCGTCCTCGTACGCCGGGGCGACGATGACCTCGGTGAAGATCTCCGCGACCTGCTCGGCCATGGCGACGGTCACCGGACGGTTGACGGCGATGACACCGCCGAAGGCCGACAGCGGGTCGCAGGCGTGCGCGTTGCGGTGCGCCTCGGCGACGTCGTCGGCGATCGCGATGCCGCACGGGTTGGCGTGCTTGATGATCGCCACGCACGGCTCGGCGTGGTCGTACGCGGCACGGCGCGCGGCGTCCGTGTCGGTGTAGTTGTTGTACGACATCTCCTTGCCGTGCAGCTGCTCAGCCTCGGCCAGGCCGCCGGTGCCGGAGGTGTAGAGCGCGGCGGGCTGGTGCGGGTTCTCGCCGTACCGCAGGACGTTGCTGCGCTCGTACGTCGCACCGAAGAAGTCGGGGAAGCCCGAGTCGTCGGCGGCGGCGTAGTCGTCCGCGAACCAGGAGGCCACGGCCACGTCGTACGCGGCCGTGTGCTGGAACGCCTCGGCGGCGAGCCGCTTGCGGGTCGTCAGGTCGAAGCCGCCCGCCTTGACCGCGGCGAGGACATCGGCGTACCGCTCGGGGCTGGTGACGACGGCCACGGACGGGTGGTTCTTGGCGGCGGCGCGGACCATGGACGGGCCGCCGATGTCGATCTGCTCCACGCACTCGTCGGCGGACGCGCCGGAGGCGACGGTCTCCTTGAACGGGTAGAGGTTGACGACCACCAGGTCGAACGGCTCCACACCCAGCTCGGCGAGCTGCTCGCGGTGGGCCTCCAGGCGCAGGTCCGCGAGGATGCCGGCGTGGACGCGCGGGTGCAGCGTCTTGACGCGGCCGTCGAGGCACTCGGGGAAGCCGGTGAGCTCCTCGACCTTGGTGACCGGCACCCCGGCAGCAGCGATCCTCCCGGCGGTGGAGCCGGTGGAGACGAGCTCGACACCCGCCTCGTGCAGACCGCGGGCGAGGTCTTCGAGCCCCGTCTTGTCGTAGACACTGACCAGGGCGCGGCGGATGGGCTTATTCACCGACATGACCGAGATGAACCTTTCGTCCCTCAATGCGATAGCCGTCACGGGCGAGCCGCCCCACGGCCTCGACGAGCAGCTTGCGCTCGACTTCCTTGATGCGTTCGTGGAGAGCGGCTTCGCCCTCCGCCGTGTCCTCTTCGGCCACCTCGACCACGCCCTGCGCGATGATCGGGCCGGTGTCGACGCCGTCGTCGACGAAGTGGACGGTGCACCCGGTGACCTTCACGCCGTACGCGAGTGCGTCACGCACCCCATGGGCACCGGGAAAGCTGGGGAGCAGGGCGGGGTGGGTGTTGATGAACCGGCCACCGAACCGGGCGAGGAACTCCTTGCCCACGATCTTCATGAATCCCGCGGACACCACGAGGTCCGGGCGGTGCTCGGCCGTCGCGGCGGCGAGTGCCGCGTCCCACTCCTCACGGGTGGCGTGGTCCTTGACCCTGCACACGAAGGTCGGCAGTCCGGCGCGCTCCGCCCGTTCCAGACCGACGATGCCGGAGCGGTCGGCGCCGACCGCGACGACCTGTGCGCCGAAGCCCTCGGGGTCGTCACCGATGGCGTCGAGCAGGGCTTGGAGGTTCGTACCGGAGCCGGAGACCAGCACGACCAGACGGGCCGGTGCGGCGGAGGGGGGCGGGGAGGCCACGGCTGGGCCCTTTCTCGCGTGGTGAAGCAGAGCAGCGCTGATTTGTATGGTCGTACGAAAGAATCGAGCCCCTCGATACGGGGAACTCTACGAACGATCCGACCGTCAGCAACGATACCGGCACCTCGGGGGACCCCCACGGGACGGGGGTGAGACGCCGCAGGTCGACTGCGGGTCGGCCGCGGCGAAGCACGAAAGGGTCCGGGCGACGGGTATCGGCCACCTGCGCCGCGCTCCCAGCTTTCGGCCCCTCCTGGCCGGGAGGTAGCGTCAGGGGACAGGGAACCGTCCGCAGGGCGGAAATGACGAGATGGGGAAGACGTTCACCATATGCCGGACCGACGCCGCCGCACCGCCTTCCGCCACCCGCTGCCCGAGCGGACCCCACTGATGCTGCGGGAGCGCCAGTCCCCCAGGGGCCCTTCCTCCTCTTCCGGTTCCTCCGGTTCGTCGGGGTCCGCTCCCGCGGGCGACAATCCGTTCGCCGCACCGCCCGAGGACCGGCCCGACCAGCCCTGGCAGCCCCGCCACCCTTCGAACGCCGGAAACGACAACGGCAACAACCAGGGGAACGGGGGCAACGGCGACGGGTCGCCCGAGGGCGGCTCCTCCGACGACCGGCCGGTCTGGGGCAGCCAGTGGAGCAGCCAGCAGCCCGGCCGCCAGGGCGGCGGCTTCGGCGGCCGCCCCGGAGGCCAGGGCGGGCCGAATGGCCAGGGCGGCCCCGGGGGCAGCCCCGGCGGACCGCGCTGGGATCCGACCGACCCCGCCCAGCGCCGCGCACGCTACGCGCTGCTCTGCGGCATGTGGGCCTTCTTCTTCGCACTCTTCGACTTCCCGGAGATCGCCCTGCTGCTCGGCGCACTCGCCGTGTACTGGTCGATCAGCTCGCTCCGCGCGAAGCCGAACGGCGCGTCCGCGCCGGGCGCCGCCGGAGCACCCGGGCCGGCCGCAGCGTCCGGTACGCCGGCCGCCGGCCCCCTCCAGGGCTCCGGTTCCGGGCGTGTTCCGGCGTCCGCGACCGGCGCCCCCGCCGCTCCCGGCTACGGGAGGCAGCAGACCACGGCTGCGGTCAGCGGCCTGGTGACGGCGCTGCTCGCGCTCTCGATCGTCGCGACGACGTTCACGGTGCAGCTCGTCTACCGCGACTACTACACCTGCGTGAACGACGCCTTGACCAAGTCCGGCCAGCTGGCCTGCAACGACCTGCTGCCGAAGCCGCTGGAGCCCTTCTTCGGCGTCAAGAACTGAGCACTTCACGGATTTACGGATCCACGGACGGCCCGGCCTCACCCGGCAGGGCCGTCCGTTCGTGCCAGGGGTCGGTCGGCAGGAAGTCGTACGGCTCGGAGTCGTCGCACCTCGCGTCCGCCGACGCAGCGCCGCCGGTTACGGGGGAAGCCGCCGCAACGGGTACGCCCCCGGAAGCGCGGACGGGTACGGATACGGCTCCCGGTCCGGGCACCTCGCCCTCGTCCCGGCGCCCGGACCGCTCCCACCACCGCCGGCCGCCGCCACCCGGCTCCCGAGGCACCTGCCCGGGGCCCTTCGCAAGCGTCTGAGCTGCGGGCGCGCGCTCCGCCGCTGCCATCTCCTCCGCCGCTCGTCGCACCCGCCGTCCCCCGTCGCTGCCCCGCAGCCGCCAGGCCCGGAGCAGCAGCGCCACGGGGACGCCGAGCAGCGCCGTCCATGCCAGGGCCGCCGCACCCGTCAGCCACCACACCGGGCCGAACTCCGCCAGCGCCCCGGTGCCGAGCGGTCCCCCCGCCGCCGCGGCCAGCACCGCCGTGCCGACCCCGCACCCCACCGCCCCCAGGCCGGCCGTCAGCGCGGTCTCCCGCAGGCTCCACGCCTCCTCCCGCCCGGCATGGGCGGGCGCGGCCCGCCGTACCGTGAACCAGGCGACCGTCACCCCGGCCGCGACCGGCACCGCCCCGGCCGCCCAGTTCAGGACCGTCCCCGGACCCTGGGCCGGGACCGCGGCGAGCAACGGGAAAACGGGCAGCGCCGGGCGGCCCGAGAAGGCGAGCGGCGTGACCGCGGACGCCGTACCGAGCGCGAAGCCCGGCCCGAGTCCGTACGCGGCACCCCACACCGCCGCATTCGGCACCAGCACCAGCGCGAGCAGCAGTACCGGGATCCGGCCCGCCCAGTCGCCCGAGAGCTGGACGAACGACTGCTGAGCCGCCTGTGCATGCCACACCAGCGCCACCGCGACGAGCAGCGCCCCGCCACCGAGCAGCACCGCCACCCCGGCCGCAGCCGACCGGCACACCGTCTCCGCGCGCTCCCTGAACCGGGTTGGCGCCAGCTTCTCGTGCAGGCGCACCGGCGCCCAGGACGGCGGCGCGATCGGGCACCCCGATGCCGCCCAGACCCCGACAGCCGCCGCGCCCATCACCACAACGGCCGAAGGGAAGAGCAACGACGGTGCGTACACGGACAGCGAACCTCCCCGCACATAGAACGCGACACCGGCTCCGACCAGCAGGTATCCGCCGCCGACCATGGCGAACGCGCCCGCCGCCGAGGGCGCCGGGCGCCCCTCGTCGGGCTCCAGGGCATCCCGGGCCGCCCGGTGCACCAGCCACACCGGCACCACGGCGAGCAGCAGCGGGACGAGGCCGACCGGGGCGGGGGCTCCGCTGAGCGTGTCGGTTCTGATCAGCTCGGCACCGTGGGCGAGCAGCCAGAGCCCGGCCGCCGCATGGAGGGCCCCGCCGGGGCTGTTGTCGGGAGCCGGGGAGCTGATCCACAGCCCCATGGCGAGCACGGTGAGTGCGCCCAGCCCCAGCCCGGCCGCAAGCGCCCCACGCAGGAAGGTGAAGGCCAGAACGGCGGACCGGCCCTGCTCTGCCGACAACGACGGGCTGCGTTCGGTCACTTGGGTCACACGGCAATGCTCCCAACGACACGCGCTTATTCCGTGTAACAGGCGAACGACCGCTGTGTCGCCCAATATACGTTTATGTACTTTTTCACCCAGTGCAGGCCCACCGGGGGTCTTTCATGACAGAGAGTTCGTCCGATGTGCCGAACGGGCGGCCCGCCCGGCGACACCGGCGGCGGTCGCGAGGCTGTCCAAGCCGGTGACCGCCACGAAACAGCCGCCGTCCCGTCTGCCGTCCCGTCCGCCGACCCCCGTCGAAGCCACTGGGAGCACCGCCATGGCCCCGACCGAGCCGGGCACCACCCCCGAACTGCCAGACAAGTACGGCGCATCCGGCGCATCTGTCACGGACAGCCCATCCGCCACTCGTGCCGCGCCTGAAACACCTGAAACACCTGAAACGCCTGAAGCATCTGAAGCACCGGCCGAGGCATTCGATGCCTTGTACAAGAGCTGCGCCGCCGCCCTTTTCCACCAGACGTTTCTGCTGACCGGGCGCCGGAACCTCTCCCAGGAGTCCGTTGCGCGGGCCTTCGCGCGGGCCTGGGAACACTGGCCGGAGGTCGCGGTGGACCGTGATCCGGCGGGCTGGGTACGGGCCGCCGCTTACGAGTACGCGATGTCGCCCTGGCACCGGCTGCGCCGCACGCACCGCCCCCTCGACCCGCCGCCCGCCGAACCCGGTGCGCGTGCACTGCTCGGGGCGCTGCTCGACCTGCCGCCGTCGTACCGCCGCACCCTGCTGCTCTACGACGGTGTCGGCCTGGATCTTCCGGAGACCGCGGCCGAGACGGAGGCCAGCACCCCGGCGACGGCGAGCAGGCTGATGAACGCACGTGCCGCGGTCGCCGAGCGGCTGCCCGGGCCGGCGGAGCCGTCGTCCCCCACCGAGCAGTCGGCGCTCCTGCATCAACAGCTCGGCGCACTCGCCCGGGCCCAGCCCCCCGCCTCGCTCCCCTCGCCCGACGTGATCCGTACGGACAGCGAACGCAAGGCCCGGGTGTGGACCAGAGCGGCCATCTCCTTCACGGTGCTGCTCATCGGTCTGACGCTGTTCACCCTGGCGACGGCTCCGACCCGGTACGAAACCCCGGAGTCGCCCGCTCAGCAGGTCGGCGGGGTGCCGCCACGAGGTGGCCCGCAGAAGCTGACGCCGCAGGACCTGAATCTGCAGAAGAAGCTTCAGGGCGAGCTCGTACAGGGTCCGGCCCGGCTGGTCCCCGACGCCGGCTGACCGGGAGGACCGGGAGCGCCGACAGACGGACAGCCGGACGGAGAAACAGATACGGCGCGGGCCCGTACCCCTGACCGGGGTACGGGCC
>NZ_JBHVWS010000043.1:37996-84684 GCF_042882185.1 Streptomyces sp. NPDC058239 | reverse complement strand
GCGGGGGGGCGCCGCGATCAGGGTGGTGGCGGCCGTTCCGGGGACGGGGAGCGGTCGCCGGTCGGGTCAGTCGCGACCGTCGTGGTGGTTACGGCCGCCACGGTTGTCGTGGCCGTTGCGGCCGTCGTGACCATTGCGGCCGTCGTGGCCATTGCGGCCGTCATGGTCCCGGCCGTCGCGGTCGTGGTCGCGGCCGCCGCGGTCACGACCATCGCGGTCACGGTCCCGGCCGTCGCGGTCGTGGTCGCGGCCGCCGCGGTCACGACCATCGCGGTCACGGTCCCGGCCGTCGTGGTTGCGGCCATCGCGGTCGCGGCCCCAGGACTTCGAGTCGACCCTGTGACCGTACGCGTCCCGCAGAGTCGCCGTGTCGCCGGCGTCCCATACGTAGTGGCGAAGGTCCTGGTAGACGTCGCGGCTGGTGTCGCGGCCGACTCCGGTGTGCACACGCACCGAGGAGCGGCCGGCCAGCCGCAGGTCGAACCGGTAGGTGCGGCGGCTCTCGTCGCTCAGGGTCCAGCCGCGGAGGTTGACCGAGTGACGGCCGGTGTTGGTGACGGTGACCCATTCACCGTTGAGGCTGTAGTTGGAGCCGTTGTCGTAACCGGGGCTGTTGTACTGGATCGCGCCCAGGACCACGGACGAACGCGGGTCGGTCCAGGTGTGGCCATGACCGCGGTCGCGACCGATCCCATGGTCGTGTTCGGCTGCGATCGCCGGCAGTGCGGCGGCGGCCACCAATGCGCCGGAGGCGAGAACGGTAGCGGTGAGCCGCCGTGCGGAACGGGACATGAAGACCCCTCAGATGCGGGCCCGGACCGTGCGGTCCGAGCGTTTTTCGGACTCGGTCTGTTGCCGAGAACGCACACTGTGGCCCGATTGACCGAGTCACGAAAGACGCACCGATACATGTTACGAAGTACGGACATTTCCGTCACACGCGTCTGTAACCGGCACACATCCGACCCTCCGAGTACCTGTCAACCCCTGCCCGCTGCACCCATCCGCGCGACACCGAACCGATGCAGCCGGAGGTGGCATCCAATACCCGGCGCACACCCACCCACCCCCTGCGTGACCGGTCCGGGAAATCCGTAACAACCACAGTCCGCACAGTCTTGAACACCCGTTCCCTTACCTACGGAAAGAAGAACGACAGTTCCACTGCGAGCCATTGCACCGCGAGAACAAGAGTGGTTGAGTGACAGAGGAAGATATGAATTGAGGTTCAGAACATCGCTGACACGCCCTCGTCGAGCCGGCCGTCACCGCGGGTATCGCCGCAGGTGGGCTGCCTGCGGCGCATGCACAGCTGTCGGCCGCCGCCGTGATCGGGGCGGTCGGCGAAGCACTTCTCGGCCCGTTGTCTCCGGTTGGCGAGCGGACCGACCCGGGACCGGTCGTGGAGGGCATCGCCACGCTGTGCCTCAGAGCCGTCGTAGCCGGCGGCACCTGAGCGCGAGCCGCACACCGACGCGCCCACTCCCCCGCCGCCCCGCCCACGGACCCAGGACAGGAACCCGCGATGACCCTCACCCCGCACCGGACCGACGTTCGACCCGAAGCCCCCGCGCCGCACCCCACCCATGAGGTCACCAACCAGGCGCCGCCCCGGACCGGCCTCGACGAGTACGGCACCAATCTGCCGCTCGCACAGGCCGTCCGGACGTTCGGCGCGGCCTGGCACGAGCCGGAGCTGCACGACATCGGCACCCTGGTCGGTTCCGAGGGGTTCCAGACCAGTGCCGAGCTCGCCCACACCTCCCCGCCCGTCCTGCGCACCCATGACCGTTACGGCAACCGCGTCGACGAGATCGACTTCCACCCCGCGTACCACGAGGTCATCGGCGCGGCGGTCAGTCATGGCACGCACACCGCGGGCTGGGCCGACCCGAAGCCCGGAGCAGCGGTGGCGCGGGCGGCTTCGTTCATGCTGTTCGCCCAGATCGAGCCCGGCCACGCCTGCCCGATGTCCATGTCGCATGCCGTGGTCCCGGTCCTGCAGCGCGATCCGGACGTGGGACGGGACTGGCTGCCCGGCCTGCTCAGCCGTTCCTACGACCCGCGGCTGATCGCCCCGGGGAGCAAGTCCGGGCTGACCTTCGGCATGGGGATGACGGAGAAGCAGGGCGGCTCCGACGTCCGCGCCAACACCACGCGGGCCGTCCCGCTGGCCTCCGACCCCGAGGGCCGAGCCCATCTGCTCACCGGCCACAAGTGGTTCTTCTCGGCCCCGCAGTCGGACGCCTTCCTGGTCCTGGCCCAGGCCGAGGCCGGGCTCACCTGCTTCCTCGTACCGCGGGTACTGGCCGACGGCACCCGTAACACCGTGCGTATCCAGCGGCTGAAGAACAAGCTCGGCAACAAGTCGAACGCCTCCTCCGAGGTGGAGTTCGACGGCACCTGGGCGGTACGGGTCGGCGAGCCCGGCCGCGGCGTCCCGACCATCATCGAGATGGTCAACCACACCCGGCTCGACTGTGTGCTCGGCACCACCGCCGGCATGCGCCAGTCCGTTTCCGAGGCGATCTGGCACGCGCACCATCGCAGCGCGTTCGGTGCCCGGCTGGTCGACCAGCCGGCCATGACGGCGGTCCTTGCCGATCTGGCGCTGGAGACGGAGGCCGCGACCTGGACCTCACTGCGCCTGGCCCATGCGTACGAGGCCGACAGCGGCGAGTCCGAGGCGATGTTCCGGCGGCTGGCCACCGCGGTGTCCAAGTACTGGATCTGCAAGCGCGGCCCGCACCACGCCTACGAGGCGCTGGAGTGCCTGGGCGGCAACGGCTACACCGAGGACTGGCCGCTGGCCCGGCGCTACCGCGAGCAGCCGGTGATGGCGGTGTGGGAGGGCTCCGGAAACGTCATCGCGCTCGATGTGCTGCGGGGCGTCGCCAGGACCCCGCAGTCGCTCGACGCCTTCTGGGCCGAGCTGAATACCACGGCCGGTGCCAGTTCCGTACTGGACGCACACATCCGTCGGGTACGCCAGGAGCTGGCCGAGGACCTGCGCGACCCGTCGGCCGCGCAGACCCGCGCCCGGGCGACCGTCGAGGGCATGGCGCTGGCTCTGCAGTCCTCGCTGATGCTGCGTCACGCTCCCGCGGCAACGGCCGAAGCGTTCGTCGCCGCCCGGCTCGGCGAGGCCCGTGGTCATCAGTACGGCATCCTGCCGCGCGGCACCGATGCCGCGGCGATCGTGGAGCGGCACTTCGGCGGGACCGTCTGAGGCAGTCACCGCCGCCGATCCCCCGGTGCGGCAACGACGGGCGGGCAGAGGCCGAAGAGAGCCCCCGCCCGCCCGTCGTCGTACGGCGTATCCGCCGTCTAGACGAATTGCTCCGCAGGGCGTCGGCGGGTCCAGCCGAGCAGGATCACCGAGCACACCGCCGCGAAGGCGCACCAGGTCGAGACGGACTCCAGCCGCCAGAACAGCACAGACGGCGGCCCCGACCGCGACCAGCACGCCGAGCCATCGCAGCAGGCGGTCCCCGGCCAGGAGCAGTGAGCCCACTGTGGCCAGGAGGTACCCGCCGACGAGCAGCCCGGAGCCGGGGAGGTCGAGGACGTAGCCGAGGGTGTGCCCGCGGATCTCTGCGGTCACGGGACGGGTCGCCAGGCAGTACGCGAGCGAGACGGCGGTCGCGATTCCGGCCGCGAGGGGCACCAGCAACCGGCGTCGGGCGTGCGGCGGCTCGGCGCTCAGCGCACCCAGCGGAACCCACAACGGCAGCAGCGGAAAGGCGATGACGGCCCAGGCAAGGGTGGCGGGCCCGGTGCCACCGCCCGAGCGCCAGATCACGGACTCGATGATCTGATGGGCCCCGAGGAGCAGCGGCAACGCCGCGAGCGGCAGGTCGCGGACCCGGCGCACCTGCACGACACACGCCACTCCGACGGCAACGATGCAGGTGCCCGCGACGAGATCGGCGGTCGCGCTCCAGCACATGTCTCCCCCCTGGACCCGGCATTGCGGCTTCGGCCTCTTCCGTGCGCAACGCTACGGCTCTCCCGGCAGGCGCCCGATGTGACACGACCGGCACACTCCGCCGCTGCGGCTGCGGCTGCGGCTGCGGCTGCCGCTGCGGCGGGCGAGGATCACGGTCAGTGCCGCGATTGCGACCACTGCAAAGGCTCCCGCCGCGCGCCTGGTCACCGGGCCGGCTGCTGTGCGCAGCAGATCGATCGACTCGGCCTCGCGCATCGGAAGTCATACGGATTTCAGCCGCGGCGGGTGGATCGCCCCGACCGTGTCCGCGAGCGGGCTGCCGGTGCCGCCCCAGCGCAGTGCGACGATCTCCGCCGCGATCGAGACGGCCACCTCCTCGGGGGTACGCGCGCCGAGGTCGAGGCCGATGGGCGAGCGCAGCCGGGCCAGTTCCGCTTCGCCGAGACCGGTCTCGCGCAGCCGGGCCAGGCGGTCCTCGTGGGTCCGGCGGCTGCCCATCACGCCGATGTACGCGGCCGGGGTGCGCAGGGCCACCTCCAGCAGCGGAACGTCGAACTTCGGGTCGTGGGTGAGTACGCACAACACTGTCCGTCTGTCGATCTCCGTGTCGCTCAGGTACCGGTGCGGCCAGTCGACGACCACCTCCGCACCGTCCGGGAAGCGGCGGGGGTCGGCGAAGGCGGGGCGGGCGTCGCAGACGGTGACGCGGTAGCCGAGGAACGCACCGATACGGGCCACCGCGGCAGCGAAGTCGATGGCGCCGAAGACCAGCATCCGGGGCGGCGGGGCGAACGACTGGAGGAACACGGTGACGTCGTCCTCGCGCCGTTCGCCGTTGGGGCCGTAGTGCCGCAATCCGGTTGCGCCTTGGGCCAGTTCTCCTCGCGCGTCGGCGGTGACGGCGGCGTCGAGGCCGCTCGCGCCCAGCGATCCTGAGACGGTGTCCGGCCAGACGGCGAGGGCGGCGCCGCGCGGGGCGGGTCCGTCGGTCACGGTGGCGACCACCACCGGGCGGTGCCCGGCGACCGATGCGGCGACCTCGCCGAAGGTGGTGTCGTACACCGCCGTCACGGGACGCACGAGGAGTGTGATCTCGCCGCCGCAGGTGAGGCCGACGGCGAAGGCGTCCTCGTCGCTGTAGCCGAAGGTCTGGAGCTGGGCCCGGCCCGTTTCCACGACCTCCTTGGCCAGTTCGAAGACCGCGCCCTCGACGCAGCCGCCGGAGACGCTGCCCACGACCTCGTCGTCCGGGCCGACGGCCATCGCCGCGCCGGGACCGCGCGGCGCGCTGCGGCTGACCGCGACGACGGTGGCGAGCCCGAAGGGCTCCCCGGCTGTGTACCAGCGGCTGAGCGCCGGAAGGATCTCACGCATCGGCGGCCACCCCTCGCACCGTCTCTCCAGGCGGGCGCGAGGATCCGTCCGTCCCCGGTTGCCGCGATCTCGATGTCCTGGATCTGGCCACGCCCGTGACCGGTGGCCTGGTACAGGATGACCCGGGCCACGGGCAGGACCCGGGTCGAGGAGTACAGGGTGTATTCGTCGGAGGCCGTGGGCGCTGTGGAGGCCACGGCTCCGGGTTCCATGGCACTGGGAACGAGGCGCTGCCGGGTGTCTCGGCGGTGGAGCACGACGTCGGCGCGGGCCTTCTTCGCTGCGTAGTCACCCGTGGCGAACGGCCGGGTGCAGCAGCGATTGATGCCCTTGTCCGCGTGGACGAGCGGGGGCGTCGTGCCCAGGTCGAGGACGAGCGTCATGACGTCCTCCCCAGGGCTCAGGCCGTGGTGTCGGACCATGCGTACGGCGGTGCGACCGGCCCGCTCGCGGGTCCAGCTCCGACCGTTTCCAGTTCGTGGTCGGCGGCCTTCATCAACTGCGCGGCGACGTCCTTCATGGCTCGGCTCGCCGCGAGTTCGTCGCCGATGACGGGAACGTCCACGTCCTGCGGGTTGCAGCGGGCGACCCCATGTCCGATGAGCCTTTCGGAGCCGGTGTCCAGTACCGCCTCGGCCCTGGTCGTACCGTCCTCCTCGGACAGACCGACGCGGACCTGCCACTCCAGCGTGCGAGTCATCGCGCACCTCCTGCGACCGCGCCCGGCCTCGGTCCGCCGCCACGACGCGGTCCTGTCACCAGGATCCACCCGGCCGGGCCTGTTCGCGCGTTCCGGCTCGTCCTGCGGGGATCACACCGCCGAAATAGGATGCGTGGAGTCACTTCCACCGAGTGCTGAGCGGCCCTTGAACCGGTGTCGTCCTGCTCGTTCGGCCGGCGCCTGCGAACTGCTCACCACTCTGCAACAGCTCACCTCACGGGCACGCCGTGAGGTGAGCTGCATCAGGCGTGGGTGCAGCCGGCCGAGGCGCTGCAGCGCGGGATGCTCCCTTCGGCGCTGCCCGCCCTCCCGGGGCTGCAGACCGCTGCCCGGTACACGCCGGCCCTCAGCGGGCTGGACATCGGCGGTGACTGGTACGACGGATTCGTGCTGCCGGACGGTGCGCGGGCGTTCGCCGTCTCTACCTCGCACCCCCCGGGCGGCCAGGACACCGCTGCCGAAGGCCGCTCAACGGATGAAATGGCGCGCCAGGAAGTCGTTCCGGAACTTGCCCTCCGGGTCGAACCGGGCCGTCAGCCGTTCAAAATCGGCGTACTTGCCGTACAGCGCGCGCAGTGTCCCGGGGGTGGTGGTGAACACTTTTCCCCAGTGCGGCCGCGCACCGAACGGTGCCAGGGCCTCCTCGATCGCCCCGAGCACCGGTGCGACGGCGGCCGTGTCCGGCACCCAGGTGAAATGGAAGGCCACCGAGTCCCTGCCGCCCGCCGGGCTCAGCCACAGATCGTCGCGGGCGACGGTGCGGATCTCGGTGATCTGCAGCAGTGGGGCGATCCGCTCCCGGAGCCGGCCCAGTGCCTCGTACGCCGCAGGCGCGTCCTGCCGGGCCACGAAGTACTCCGACTGCAGTTCGTCCCCGTTGCTGGGGGTGAACTCCAGGCGGAAGTGCGGAAGGCGCCGGTGCCACGGTCCGGCAACACCCTGCTGGCGGGTGCAGTTCTCGGCCGGCATCCCGGCGATCGGATGACACGGCCCGTCCGCGAGCCGCGCGCCGAGCCACTCCTCGGGCGCCCGCTGCGGCCCCTCGGAACCCACCCGCTGCTTGAGCCACACCTGATTGAGCGGCCCCTCACGCCAGTCGGTGAAGACACTGACGCTGTACGCGGCCGACATCACCTCGTCGAAACTGTCCGTGAGCCGGGACTCGGGCAGATCCTCGTAGACCCACTGCTGTACGTCGAAGGCGGGCACCAGATCCAGCGTCAGCGCGGTCACCACACCCAGCGCGCCCATCGCCACCACGGCTCCGGGAAAATCCGCGTCGCCGCGCCTCAGCGACACGTTCCGGCCGTCGGCCGTGACCATGTCCAGCGCCCGGACGGCCCCCGCAATGGAACTGTTACCGACTCCCGAACCGTGGGTTCCGGTCGCGCAGGCCCCGGCGACCGAGATGTGCGGCAGCGAACCGAGGTTGTGCAGGGCGTACCCGTTCTCGTGCAGTACGCCGGCGAACTCCCCGAAGCGCAGCCCCGCGGCGACGGTGACCGCCCCTGCCTCCCGGTCGATCTCGACCCTGCGCGGCAGCCCGGCCACCGACACCAGATCGCCGCGGGTGTCGGCGACGGTGTTGAAGGAGTGCCGGGTGCCGAGCGCGTGTACCGCGGTCGAGGCGGACACCGTCTCCCGCAGCTCGGCCTCGGAGCGGGGCATACTCAGCCGCCGCGCGCCGAACGTGATGTTTCCGGCCCAGTTCTTCTCCGCGGGAGTCACCGCACGTCCCCACTTTCGTTCATGGCCGGGTGTCGTGATCCCGACGGTGCATCCTCCCAGACAAACCTGTTGGTGAGGCCACGCAACTGGTGACGTACATGTCCGCACACCAGCCGATTCCGGCACCTTCCAAATGCGAACAGTCACCCACAGACCAAGAGATCCAACGCGGAACGGGACGAGTTCCGAGTCAGTGCGCATGTCTGAACTTCACTGGAACTCCAGCGAAATGGCACGTGTGTGGATATCGTGCAGCGAGCGAGGGCGCATCCGTCAGTCCATGGGATCGGCGGATGCGCCCCGTTTGTGGCGATGCAACTGTGACTGGGGGGTTCATGGGGCATGTCGAGCTACCCGATTCGGACAGATCAGGACCTGTGGGACTGGCGGGGGCGCCTCGTCCACGGACTGCTTCAAATCGGCCTCGCAACAAGGAACTCGACGATCTGTGGAGGGCGCCGACCGTACAGCGTGAACGTTCAGGACCGGCCGCGACGAAGAGAAGAACAGGCCGGTGTCTGCCGGTCGTCATCGGGGCCGAACTTCTCGGCCTGGGGATTCCGGCATGGCTCGTGCTGCGGGCCGGCGGGCAGTCGCGGGCCGCGGTCGCCGCGGCCGTGGCCGCGCTTGCGTGGTCCGGTGTGCGGGCCGCGCGCGGCCGGTACGCGGACCGGCCTCCGGGCGATCTGCCGGGAGCACTGAGCACGACAGGCGACTGGCTGCTGCTCATCGGCGTACTCGCCGTGCTCCGGACCATGACCGGCGGTTCGGCCGATCCTGCGACGGCGGTCGTGGCCCTGCTGCCCGGCCTGCTCGTGGGCACTGCGATATGGGGGGTGCGGCGGTTGCCCTGGCCGGGGCGGCAGCAGCGGGTGCTGGTGGTCGGTGAGGCTCCGGGGGTGGAACGCGCGGTGCAGCTGCTCGGTTCCCGTGCGGACCATCCGTACTCGGTCGTGGCCGCCATACCGGTGGGGACCACGCCGCTGGAGTGCGAGGTCCAGGTGCCGGGCCGGCTCGCACCGGCACCGGCCGACGACGATGCGTCGACCGTGCTGGGCGGAGCGTTCGCCCATGACGCGGACCTGGCTCTGGTCGTGCCCGGGCCGCAGCTCTCCGAGGAGCGGCTGCGCCGGCTCTCCTGGGGACTGCACGACGGCGGGCTACCGCTGTCCGTGCTGTCGGAGCTCTCGGGCATCGCGGCCGCCCGGGTACGGCCGTCCGCAGCGGCCGGGCTGACCCTGCTGCACATCGCGCCGCCGCTGCGCCGGGGACCGCAGATGATCCTGAAAGCCGCGGTGGACCGCACCGGCGCCGCACTCGGTCTGCTGGTTCTGGCACCCCTGCTGCTCCTGATCGGGGCGGCGGTGCGGCTCGGCTCGAACGGGCCGGTCTTCCACCGCCAGATCCGCCACGGGCAGCACAGTCGGCCGTTCACCATGTGGAAGTTCCGGACGATGGTGGTGGACGCCGAGAGCCACAAGGCTCAGCTGGTCACGGCGAACGAGAACGACGGCCCGATGTTCAAGATGCGCCGCGACCCCCGGGTGACCGGTATCGGCCGTCTGCTGCGCCGGACGTCGCTCGACGAGCTGCCACAACTGCTCAATGTGCTCCGGGGCGACATGTCACTGGTCGGTCCTCGGCCTCCGCTGCCGGACGAGGTGTCCTGCTACGACGAGCGCGAGCTCCGGAGGCTCGCGGTGAGGCCGGGGCTGACCGGCCTGTGGCAGGTCAGCGGTCGCTCGGACCTGTCCTGGCAGGAGACCGTCTCGCTCGACCTGTGGTACGTCGACAACTGGTCGATGGCCACGGACATGGGACTCATGGCCCGTACGCTGCGCGCCGTCACCGACGGACGCGGGGCGTACTGAGTGCGGCGGCCGTCGATGCGAAGAGTGCGAAGCCTCCGGCCGTGCGGGGCCGGAGGGACGGGCGGCCGTCGCGTTGCGGCGGCCCGCCCGTGCCGGTCGGCCCGTCGGGTCCGCTCAGACCTGTGCGGTCTGGCGCTCCAGCCACCATGCGTAGGTGCGGGCGATCCCGTCGCGCAGTGGAATCTGCGGTGCGAAGCCGAGGGAGGTGAGCCGGGAGACATCGAGCAGCTTGCGCGGGGTGCCGTCAGGCTTCGACGTGTCCCATTCGACAGATCCCTGATACTGCGTCACATCACATATGATTCCGGCGAGTTCACGGATTGTCAGGTCCTCCCCGCAGCCGACGTTGACGGGCTCGTCACCGTCGTAGCACTCCAGCAGCAGGAGGCACGCGGCGGCCAGATCGTCGACGTGCAGGAATTCGCGGCGGGGACTGCCGGAGCCCCAGAGCGTGACCGCGGGCGCGCCGTCGCGGCGCGCCTCGTGGAAGCGGCGGATCAGCGCAGGCAGTACATGCGAGGTCTCCAGGTCGAAGTTGTCACCCGGGCCGTAGAGGTTGGTGGGCATGGCGCTGATGTACGAGGCGCCGTACTGCCGGCGGTAGGACTGGGTCTGCACGATTCCGGCGATCTTGGCCAGTGCGTATGCCTCGTTCGTCGGCTCCAACGGACCGGTGAGCAGGGCGCTTTCGGGAATCGGCTGTGGGGCGCGCCTGGGGTAGATACAGGACGAGCCGAGGAAGAGCAGCCGCTCGACCCCGGCGGCATGTGCTCCGGCGATGACGCTCAGCTGGATGCGCAGATTGTCCTCGAGGAACTGCACCGGATACGTGTTGTTGGCCATGATCCCGCCGACCTTGGCGGCGGCCAGCACCACTGCGTCCGGACGGACCTCCCGGAGAAATGCCTCGGTCGGCGCGGCGTCGCGCAGATCGAGGTGATCGCGATCGCGGGTGATCACCTCGTGTCCGGCGGCGGTGAGGCGGCGCACCACCGCCGAACCGACCAGACCGCGGTGGCCCGCGACGAATATGCGGGCGCCGGGTCGTAGGAGGGGGCGGACGGATTCCTGGGGAGGGCCGGGGAGATCAGTCGTCATGGCTCGGATTGTGCCAGCAGCCGCAGGCCGCGGTGACGTTTTGCCGCGGATCGCTCAATTCCGATATTTCGGTGAGAACCAACAGCCTTTCCAGGCGAACACAGAGGGGGGAGTCGTGGCGAAGACCGCACTCATCACCGGCGTGACCGGACAGGACGGTTCGTACCTGTCCGAGCTGCTGCTCGACAAGGGGTACACGGTCCATGGACTGATACGCCGCTCGTCGAGCTTCAACACCGAGCGGATCGACCACATCTACCAGGGACCGGAGGAAGAGAACCGTTCGTTCGTCCTGCATCACGCCGACCTCGCCGACGGGGTCGCGCTGGTGAATCTGCTGCGCGACATCCGGCCGGACGAGGTCTACAACCTGGGTGCGCAGTCGCACGTCCGCGTCTCGTTCGACGCTCCGCTGTACACCGGTGACATCACCGGTCTCGGCACCATCCGGCTGCTGGAGGCCGTCCGCGCGAGCGGAATCGACACCCGCATCTATCAGGCGTCCTCGTCGGAGATGTTCGGCGCCACCCCGCCGCCGCAGAACGAGAAGACCCCCTTCCATCCGCGGAGCCCGTACAGCGTCGCCAAGGTCTATTCGTACTGGGCGACCGTCAACTACCGTGAGGCGTACGGGATGTTCGCGGTCAACGGGATTCTCTTCAACCACGAGTCCCCGCGCCGCGGTGAGACATTCGTGACCCGGAAGATCACTCGTGGGGTGGCCAGGATCAGGGCGGGTCTGCAGACCCACCTCCATCTGGGGAATCTCGATGCCGTGCGCGACTGGGGCTACGCCCCCGAATACGTCGACGCGATGTGGCGAATGCTGCAGTGCGACAACCCTGACGACTATGTGGTGGCCACGGGCGAGGGTGTCAGCGTCCGGCAGTTCCTGGAGTACGCCTTCGCGCACGCAGGCCTGGACTGGCGGGAGCACGTCCGCTACGACGCCAAGTACGAGCGCCCCAGCGAGGTCGATGCACTGATCGGTGACGCCGCCAAGGCCGAGGAACTGCTCGGCTGGAAACCGGCCGTGAAATCGCAGGAACTCGCCAGGATCATGGTGGAGGCGGACATCCGTCAGCTGTCCGACCAACTCGCCGGAGCGGCCGTGCGGGTGGACCGATGAGAGATCCGGGCACATCCGACAGCCGCACCGCCCTGCCGGTCACCGGTGTGTGGACCGGTTCGGCAATCACCCACAGCACCACCCGGCCGTCGCACTCCACGACCGCGCCGGGGACCAAAACGGGCACGACCTCGGTCTCCACCGGCTGCCCGGTGGACCCGAGCACGTCCGCACCGGTCCGGGCCCCGGGCCCGGACCACTCACTCGCCCTTGCCGGCAGCGGGACGGACAGTTTCCGCCGCCGGTCGGACGAGGCAGGAACCGCGGCCTTCCGGCCGCAGCTCGTTCTCACCTTCGGAGCTGAATGATGAACGGAAGTACGGGGCGCAGACCCGTCGGACGCGGCAGGGCACGTGCCGCGGCCGCCGCGCTCTGCCTGCTCGCCGGAGCCCTGACCGCCGCCGCGTCCGGGGGCTCCCCGGCCGCGGCCCTCACACCGCCGGTCTCCCTGACCGCGGACGACCTCACCACCTGGCAGACCAACGGCATCGTCTGGTCGATGGCCGCGTCGGACGCCGGTGTCGTGTACACCGGTGGGACCTTCTCCACCGTCCGGCCGCCGGACGCGGCCGCCGGAACCTCCGAACAGCCCGCGGTGAACTTCGCCGCGTTCGATGCGGCGACCGGCGCACCGACCGGCTGCAGTCTGTCGTTCACGCTTTCGTCGGGGACAGCGACCGTACGGGCCCTCGCGCTCTCTCCCGATCAGAAGACCCTGTACGTCGGCGGGCAGTTCGGGGCGGTGAGCGGGGTCGGGGTGAGCAATATCGCCGCGATCGACACCGCGACCTGCACCCCGCGCCAGAACTTCAAGGTCTCCGTCTCCGCGACGGTACGGGCGCTGGCCGTCACGGCCGACACCGTCTATCTGGGCGGTGACTTCAACACCGTGGCGGGGCAGACCCGGAACAAGTTCGCCGCGGTCACCACGGGCGCCGCGCTGAAGCCGTGGACGGCCAACACCGACGAGGTGGGCCGGGCCGTGGAGCTGACGCCGGATCAGGAGCATGTGCTGATCGGCGGTGACTTCTTCACCGTCAACGGCACCACCTCGCACGCACTGGCCGTCGTGGACGCCACCACCGGGGCGATCGCCAAGAGCTACCCGGCCGGGTTCATTCCGGACACCTCCACGGTGCAGGATCTGACCACGGACGCCACCGGCTTCTACACCGCCAACGAGGGCACCGGAGGCGGTGTCTTCGACGGCCGGATCGCGCTGAACCTGAGCAACTTCGAGCAGCGCTGGCGGGACACCTGCCTGGGTGCCACCCAGGCCGTCCTCGTGCACAACGGCGTTCTGTACAGCGGAAGTCACGCCCACGACTGCGCCAGCATGGGTGAGTTCCCGGACCAGCCGCGCAAGCATCTGCTGGCCCAGTCCGTCGACGATCCGAAGCTGCTCCCCTGGTTCCCGGACACCAACGACGGCATCGGGGAGCCGGTCGGACCGCGGGTGATGGCGCAGACCGACAAGGGCGGCCACCACTATCTGTGGGTGGGCGGCGAGTTCACCACCGTCAACGGCTCCGCACAGCAGGGGCTCACCCGGTTCGCCGACGGCCCCGACACCGGGGCGCCTTGGGTGCCGAACGTCAGCCTGTCCACCGTTGCCGCGGGCAAGGTGCAGGTCGATTGGCAGACGAGCTTCGACGCCGACGACGGTGAGCTCACGTACCGGATCTACAAGGACGGTGCGAGCACCCCGGTGTACACCACGACGGGGTACTCGCTGTTCTGGGACCGGCCACAGCTGAGGTGGACCGATACGGACGTGGCCGCGGGTGAGACCCACTCGTACCGGATCAGTGCGAGCGACGGCACCAACACCAGTGCCAAGTCGCCCGCCCTGTCCGCCACCGTGGCATCAGCCGCCGAGAAATACCCCGCCAAGGTGCTGGCGGACGGTGCTTCGTTGTACTGGCGGTACGACGAAGGCACCTCGACCTTCGCCGGAGACACCGGCAGCGGGCTGGACAACGGATTCCTGCGCAACTCCCCCGCCTACCGGCAGACTCCGGCCGCTGTGGCGGGTGCCTCGACCGCGATCGGCTTCAACGGATCGAACCAGTACGCGTACAGCAACAAGCGTCATGCGCAGCCCACCAGGTTCTCGGTGGAGACATGGATCAAGACGACGACCACCAGAGGAGGGAAGATCATCGGCTTCGGCAATGTGACCATGCAGAACAGCAACCAGTACGACAAACATGTGTACATGCGCAATGACGGGCGGCTGGTCTTCGGGGTGTACAGCGGCGGCACCAGGACCATCACTACGCCTGCCGCCTACAACAACGGCGCCTGGCACCATGTCGTCGCCACGCAGGGCGCCGGCGGCATGGCGCTGTACGTGGACGGGCAGCTCCGCGCCTCGAACGCCCTGTACACCGGAAACGAGAGCTACAGCGGCTTCTGGAGGGTGGGCGGGGACAACCTGAACAACTGGCCGAGCCAGCCGACGAGCAGCTTCTTCGCCGGGCAGATCGACGAGACCGCCGTCTACCCGACCGCGCTGAGCGGCTCGCAGGTCAGCGCCCACTACGCCCTGAGGACGGGTGGATGAGGTATCCGTTCCCGGCCGGCGCCGCCGTCGTCGTACTGACGGCGGCGCTGGCCGCCTGCGGCTCGTCCTCCGACGGACACGAGGCGGCGAGCGAGGAAAGGCCATCGGCCACCCGGACCCCTGTCACGGCCCCCTCGGCAGGTCCCGGCGCCACCTCGCCCAGTGACCCTGCGGCTCCGCGGACGAGCGAACCACCGAAACTGCCCACCGATGAACTCACCCCGGCCACCGGCTCCTTCAACAAGGAGCAGAAGGAGTATCTGGTCAACCGTGTGCCCAAGGGCATGGACCCGGCGGCCGTACTCCAGACCGGTCAGGAGACCTGCGACAAGCTGACGTACCTCGTGAAGGTCGACCGGGACACGGCGGTCGGCGCGATCGTGACGGGCGAGATCGCCGATGCGAAACCCGCCGTCGAGCACCTCTGCACCCAGCACGAAGAGCTGGTGCAGGAGGCTTCCCAGGGGTACGCGGACGGCACGTACAAGGACGAGCAGATCCGGCCCGGCCGCTACCGCGATGTCACTCCCACCAAGAGCTGCACCTGGCAGATCACCGGAGCGAACGGCAGGAACCTGGTGTCGGGCTCCTCCGCCTCCGGGAAGCGGGCCGAGATCACCGTCCCGCAGACGGCCCGCGCGTTCACCTCCACAGGCTGCTACGCCTGGCTGCCCGAAGGAGACCATGGATGAGCAAGCTGCCGATAGCCGTGGTGATCCCCACGAAGAACGAGGGCCTGAACATCGCGGAGGCGGTGAAGTCGGTGCTCGGCCACTTCGAGGCGGTCGTCGTCGTCGACTCGCACAGTACGGACGACACGGCGAAGATCGCCGAGGAGTGCGGGGCCGAGGTGATGACGTACACCTGGGACGGCGGTCATCCGCGCAAGAAGCAGTGGTGCCTGGACCATGTCCGCACGGACCTGGACTGGATTCTGCTGCTCGACGGGGACGAGCGGCTCAGCCCCGGTCTGCTGGCCGAACTGCGGCAGATCTTCGCCGATCCCGGCGCGCCGAAGCCCGCGGCGTACGACATACCTCTGGGCTACTGGTTCTCCGGGAAGCGGCTGCGGCACGGCTACACCATCCGCAAGCGATCACTGACCGACCGCACCCGTTGCGGATACCCGGAGGTCGGGGATCTCGACGCGCCGGGCATCGGCGAGGTCGAAGGCCACTACCAGCCGGTCGCCGAGTCGGCGGGCTCGCTCCGTAATCCGATCGAGCACCAGGACCTCGACCCGGTCACCGCATGGTTCGAGCGGCACAACCGGTACTCGGACTGGGAGGCGTGGCTGGAGCACCACCCCGAGGTCAAGGAGCAGGTGCGGAAAGTAAAGTCGCGCCAGGGGCAGTTGTTCCACAAGGCGCCCTTCAAGCCCCTGGTGTCGTTCGCGTACATGTATGTGTACCGGCGGGGGTTCCTCGACGGGCGGGCGGGCTTCGACTTCGCACTGGCAATGAGTTTCTACCGCTGGCAGATCGCGCTCAAGTCCCGTGAGGGGAAGGCTCTTTGACTCAGCGGCCCTTCCGGCGGACCACGTCCTCGTAGGTCCGCCGGAGGGTCCGGGTCACGGCCTCTATGGTGAAGTGCTCATTGACCAGGTCCCAAGCAGCCTTTCCCGCCCGGGCGTTGGCCTCGGGATCGAGGAGTTCCAGTATCGCCTCGGCGACCTTGAGCGCGTTCTTCCCGTCCTCGCCGACCCGGCTGTCGATCACCCGGCCCGCCCCGGCCCGCGCGACATCGGGGCCGAGACCACACGTGCGGGTGATGACCACGGGGGTGCCGACCGACATCGCTTCGAGGACGGATACGCCCAGGGGTTCCTCGATCGACGGCAGTACATACACATCGGCCTGCCGCCCCGCCGCCAGGACCTCTTCGTGATCGAGCGCTCCCACATGGTCCAGGGAGTCCATCACCCCCAGCCTGCGGGCGAGTTCGAGAGTCGCGGGCAGCGCTCCGGTGTCGGGGCCGGCCAGCACGAACCGGGCGTCCGGATGCTCGGCCAGGACCGTCGGCATCGCGGCGACGAAGTCCTCCGGGCGCTTGCGCTCCTGGATCCGGGCCAGGAAGAGGACCATCGGCGGCCGCCCCGGCTCCCTGGCGGGCCCCAGCTTCTGTGGTCGCACGCCGTTGACCAGCCGTACGGTGCGGGTCAACGGCACCGGTGCGGCAACGGCGTTCACATCGAGGCGTTCCATCTCGGTCAGATGCAGCACGGCGTCGGCGTCGCGCAGCACCTTGCGTACCCCCAGCAGATCGGTCAGCTGGGCAACCCGCTTCTCGGTCGGGTCCACCATGCCATGGGTCTGGACGACCAGGGGTGTGCGGGAGGCCAGCGCGAGCAGCGCGGCGGGCAGCGTCACCAGGTCGCGCATCAGATGGACATGGACGAGATCGGCGCCGCGCATCATGCGACGGGCGGCGAGCAACAGCGCACCGGAGGTGATTCCGCTGACCTCGAACATGGGGAGCAGATGGCGGGCCCGGAAGAGATGGACCGGCACTCCCTCGACCTCGCGCGGCAGCCGGCCTTCGAAGCCGTCGCCCAGTGCCACGATGCGGGCGTCGTCGCCCCCGGCCCGCTGAACCTTCGACAGGTTGAGCGCCACCCTTGTCGGGCCGCCGAACGCATGGTCCGGGGTGTGCAGTGTGACAACGTGCAGGATCTTCACCAGGGTTCCCCTCAACCTCGGCCGACCTTTTACAGACTAGTCATCCAAACCCCCCAAGTGGGTTGATTCGTTAGAGTGTTCACAGGTCCACGGAACGGGGAGCAGATGACGTCCGTGCACGAGTCGGCGCCGTCCGCACCCGTACCGGAGCACGGCCCGCAAGACCCGGTCCAGCCGCCGGCGAAGCCCATGTCGTGGGCGATGCTGTCGCGGGCCCTGGCCGTGCCTGTCATCCTCGGCCTGGTCTGCTTCCTTCCCGCGGTGATCGCCGCGCAGCCGGGGACGGGCGTCCGGGACACCGCGTACTGGCTGCAGCTGGTGCTGACGTGTTATGCGGGAGCCCGGCTCGCCACGATGATTCTGTCCACGCGGCGGCGTCTGCTGCAGGGCGTGTTCTGGATGTTCGTGTACATCGCGATGGGGGTGGCGCCGTTCGCGCAGGCGGTCATCGGGCAGACCCCCACCCCGATGGTCGGGCCGCGGTCGGATCTGATGACGGCCATCGCGCTGATCCTGGTGGGGTGCGCCGCGTTCGACCTCGGGGCGCTGCTGGCGTCCCGGCGTCCGCTGCGCCGCCGGGCCGTCGCACGCTCCGGAAGCGGTCCGGCCACCGCGCACCGGATGCGGCTCAGGCTGCTGGTGGTGCTGGCCTTCGCGGCGAGCGGCTACTACATCCTGAAGCTGGGCGGGCCCGCGATCTTCTTCACCAGCCGTCAGGAGATCAGCGCCTCGGTCGCGGTCAGCGGGGTTGCGTCGAGCCAGTCCAACGTGGGATCGGCCTTCCTCAAGGGCTTCGGCACGGTGCCCGCGCTGCTGGGGCTGCTCTTCTACACGCGCCGCCTGGTGACCTCACGCAGGGCCCGGCGCTCCCCCTCGACGGTTCTGGTCTGGTGCGCGCTGCTGATCCTCAACATCATCGTCAACAACCCGATATCCAATGCCCGCTACTGGTTCCTGACGGTACTGGTCTCGCTCCTTTTCACCGCGTTCCCGAGCAGCGCGGCGATGTACCGGTCGGTGCTGGCCATGGGGGTGGTCGGGGCGCTGGTGCTGTTCCCGTACGCGGACCGGTTCCGCTACGACAGCGCCGGGTACCGACCGGTGGATTCGTCGTCGGTCTTCGAGCCGCTGGCCACCAAGGACTACGACCAGACGGTGATGTTCGCCAACACCATTACCTGGGTCGACACCCGCGGCCACACCTATGGGCGTCAACTGGCGGGCTCCGCCCTCTTCTTCGTGCCCCGGTCGGTGTGGAGCGGCAAGCCGGAGGACACGGGTGTCCGCGTCGGCCAGTGGATGGGGATGAACATGACCAACCTGTCGGCGCCGCTGTGGACCGAGCTCTGGGTCGACTTCGGTGCTCCGGGCATGGTCGGCGGTCTCGCACTGATCGGGTACGTCGCCGCACGCACCGACCGGCGATACGCGCGGGCGGTGTCCCGGGACGGCCCGGGCCCCGGCAGTGTTCTGGCCATCGCCGCGCCGCTGATCGCCGGGTACACCTTCATTCTGTTGCGCGGACCGCTGCTGCAGTCCGTCGGGAAACTGGCAATCGCAGCGCTCTGTCTGCTGCTGATCACAAGCTTCAGGAGCCGGAGCGGACAGCGCTCGCACTGACGGGCGTCTGTTCCACCGTTGTGCGGCGTCCGAGCCGGACCACCCGGGTCCAGGTGGCCACCGCCTTGCAGACGGACCCCAGGCACAGGCCCCAGGCCGCGCCCGGCACTCCGCCGAGCACATAGCCGCCGGTGAGGAAGGCGACTGCGGCGAGCGAGAAGACCACCTGGATGGAGAGGGTGGTACGGGGGTCGAGCATGCGGAGCGCCAGCAGCCCGCAGGTGCCGACGGCCATCGCCGCGTACTGGCTGCCCGTCGCCGGGAGCAGGGCGGCGGCCGTGGGCCAGGTGTCACCGAGCAGATGGCGGCCGATCGTGTCGGGCAGCAGGGCGAGTGCGGTGGCCCAGACGGCGGCTGTGGCGGCCAGGACCGCGGCGAGCGTCGCTGTGGCGCGTATCCTGCGCCGTTCGGAGGCGAGCCGACCGAGCAGCGGCGGGCCGAAGCCGGTGGCCGAGGTGAACAGCACGTTCAACGGCCCGAAGAGAGTGGTGGCACCGCGCAGGGCGCCCACCACGAGCGAGTTGCCGACCATGCCGAGTCCGAGCACGGAGAGCTGACTGGTGGCGTTTCCCACCCCGAACTCCACCACGAAGCGCCGTCCCAGATGCCCCCTCCGCAGCAGAACCTTGAGCCGCAGGGTCGTACCGGCCACTCTGCGGTGCAGCAGGGCGGCCGACAGCAGGAGGGCGGGCAGCGCGGACAGCCCCCAGACGCTGATGAGCCTGGCCGCCGGGGCACCGTACGGCTGCACGGCCAGCGCGCCCAGCACACAGACCAGTCTGAGCACATCGCTCGCCAGCGCCAGGTGCGGCAGGTGCAGGGTGGAGAAGGCGTAACGCATGGTGTCCTGGCCCAGGACCACCGGCAGGACGAGTCCCAGCATCATCAGGGCACGTGCGGTGGCCCCCGGCAGCGTCAGGCAGACGGTGGCGAGCAGGGCGCCGAGTGCGGTCGCGGTGAGCAGGGTGAAGGCGACCGCCGACCGGCACGCCCCTCGCACCTCGTCGCTCTCGCCGCGCCGCAGCACGAGCGGCTGCCCGGTGTAGGCGCCGGACACCCCCAGCAGCACGGTGAAGACGAGGTAGACCGCCGAGAAGCGGGCGAAGTCGGCCACCGTGGAGAGCCGGGCGGCGGCCACCAGCACCAGGATGTTGGTGAGCGCCGCCACGCCCTGGTCCGCGACCGAGCAGACGATCGCGGTCCGTGCCTTCATCTGTGTCCCGCGGTGGAGTCGAAGGTGCGCAGACCGAGCGTCTCGGCCGGGTCACCGGTGTGCTCCCGGCCGCCGCGGCCGCGGCCGCCGCCGTCGCCCCGGCCCGTCGCGGAGCCGGGCCGGCCGCCTCCGGTGCGGCGCCGGCCGGCCTTCTTGCGGGCCCGGCGCTCGTAGCGGCTCCGGCCGGAGTGCAGCAAGGCACCGAGCACGGAGCCTCCGGCCGCCCCGATGATCTCGCGGATCCGCTCCAGGTCGCTGCGGTGCACCTCGCGCGGGTCGCAGACCACCACGACACCCTCCACCCGGTCGATCAGTGCGACGGCGTCGGCGTACGAGAGCACGGGCGGGGCCAGCACGATGACGACGGCGCCCGGCCGGTCGCCCTCGGCGACGATCCGTCCGACGGGCGCGGAGGTCAGGGCACGCGGGACGTTGTCCGTGCGCCGGCCCGCTATCAGGGTGAAGGCACCCGACCCGGGTACGTCCACATTCATCCGGCTGTCCGACGGCCAGGCCCGTTCGCCCTCCGATGCCCAGCGCGGCCCGGCGCCCTGCACGGCCGGGCCGAGGTCCCTGGCCAGCGAGGGGGTGCGCAGATCGGCCTCGACCAGGAGTACGTCACGTCCCATCTCGGCGAAGGCCGCGGCCAGGTTGACCGCGGCGGCGGCCGCCGCGTCGTTGTCCCCGCGCGGGGCCGTGACCAGGAGTCTGCGGCGCTGGGCGAACGACGGGTCGTAGGCGAGCCGGAAGGCGACCGCCCGGTACTCCTCGGCGAGCCGGCTCCCGCTCCGCCCGATGGCGAGCAGCGCGCCCGCGGATGCTCGTTCCCTGGGCAGGGTGCCGAGCAGCGGGGCGCCCAGCGAACGGACCAGCTCCCGGGTGGAGCGCACGGCTGGGTCGAAGACCAGGCGTACCCACGAAAGGAGCAGTCCGAGCGCGAGCCCGACGACACCGCCGAGTCCGAGCAGCAGGGGCAGCCCCGCACCGGTGGGGTCCGTGGGCGCGACGGGCTTCTTCGTCAGATAGCCGGGAGTGGTGTCCAGGGCACGCAACTCCGAGATTTTCCTGCTCAGTTCGGAGATCGAGACCACGAGGTTGGCCCGTGCGCTGGTCACGTCGTTGCTCGTCCCGGCCTGCTCCGCCAGTTGATCGCGCTGTTCGGTGAGGGGCTTCAGCTGGGCGCGGTAGCCGTCGACCATGTTGGCGATGCTGTCCTCGGTGCGCTGTCTGCGGATCTCCAGATAGGCATCGGCGAGCGCCTCGGCCCGAGCCTTCGCCAGCGCGGGGGTGCGGGCGGTGTAGGAGAAGCGGAGCACGAGGGTGTTCGGCGGGTTGGTGACCTGGAGACCGGACAGCAGGGTCCCGACCTCCACCCGGTCGCCGCGCCTGGCCAGGGAGCCGACGGCCAGGGTGCCCACGGTGTCGCTGACGGCGGTCTGCCGCTCGGAGCCGATGTTGATGCCCTTGTCGGCGGAGGCGCCCGCGGCGAAGGGGTCCGAGGCGGCGGAGCGTACGACCACCTCGCCCGTCGATGTGTAGCTGTCCTCGCCGCTCAGGGCGAGCCAGCCGCCGCCGAGCAGTCCGAGGACCACGCCGCAGGCGAGCAGTGCGCGGTAGCGCAGGAGCTGACGGAACTGGTCCCTCAGAAGCGCGGGTTCGTCCTGGTCCTCCAGGGCACGGATCGGCTGGGTCATCGGCGTGGTCTCCCTTGTGCGTCCGCGAGGGCCTCGGTGAGCAGTGCGTCGAAGCGGGCCAGGCCCGCCTCTCGGCTCAGGTGACGTGCTACGTACTGCGGTCCGTTGGCGCCGAGCCGGTCCGCTTCGGCAGGCGCTTCGAAGAGCTTGCGTACGGCTGACAGCAGCGCGGCGGGATCCTCCGGTGCGACGAGGATCCCGGCACCGGACCGCTCGACCTCCTGGGCGGTGCCTCCCCCGTCGGCGACAGAGGCGACGACGGGGCGGCCCGAGACGAAGTACGAGGTGAGTTTGGACGGGACGCTCATGTCGAGCACGGATGCCCGCTGTGTCACCGCCAGCACATCGGCGGCAGCGAGAATGTCCGTGAACTCGTCCGCGCCGGCCGGCGGCAGGAAGTCGAGATTGCGCAGGCCCGTCGCACGCCCCAGCAGCGCCTCGCGCTGATTCCCGTCCCCCATCAGCACGACACGTATCTCCGGTGCCAGCCGGGCCGCGTCGACCAGGACCTCCAGGCCCTGTTTGAGTCCCATGTTCCCCGAGTGCAGTACCACGGGAGTGCCCTCGCTCCAGCCGAGTCTTGCCCGGGTCCCCGCACGGTCTGCCGAAGACGCCTGCACATGCGACCAGTTGGGAACGATCCGGATACGCCCCGGGTCCACGCCGTACTCGGTCACACGCGGGACGAAACTCTCATGGATGACTCCGACGAGGGCGGCGCCGCGCAGCGCGTAGCGTTCGGCCGCCGAGGCGACGGCGGCCGCCCGGCCCCCGCCCCGGATACCGCTCTGCGCGGCGGCGGCACCCATCAGATCCTGCACGACCGGTATGTGCGGGACTCGGTGCCGGCCCGCCAGCCGGGCCCCGATGACACCGCCCGCAAGGCTCGGCATCTGGGAGATCACCGCGTCCGGCGGACGCGAAACGGGCGGCGACAGCAGACCGTGCCCGAGCACCGTGGCCTCGAACGCCGCTCTGCGCAGGGCAGTCTGGCGCGGCGGCACATAGTGCCTTCGCCGGTGGACGGTGACCCCGGCCCGCTTCTCGGCCACTCGCCACACACCCCGGTACTCCGTTTCGGTACGCCAGGACGGGTAGTGCGGCATGCCGGTCAGCGCATGGGTCTCGGCCCCGGACGCGGCCCAGTGCTCGGCGAGCTGCGCGGCGTACGGGCCGATGCCCGTCAGCTCCGGTGCGTAGTTGGTCGAGACGACCAGCAGAGTGCGGTCTTCGAACGGCTTGTGACGATCGGCATCGGACATGGACGCTCGCCTTCCCCCCGGAACATTCTGTGTTCCCCCCAAGGAACAGCCCCAAAAGTGAGCTTATCCGTTCACGAGATGCGCAAGTGGTCTTCACAGTAAGGTCGTTGCACCATCAACACCGATACCGATATCCCGCAGCACCGGATGGCATGTCCGGACAACAGCTGCTGGACACGGACATCACGTTCACCGTGGGGGGAGAGAACGGATGGTGCACAGGGTCGGCTACGCGCCGGGGGTCTACGACCTGTTCCACATAGGGCACCTCAACATCCTGCGGCATGCCCGCAGCCAGTGCGACTACCTCGTCGCGGGCGTCGTCTCGGACGAGATGGCCGCGCTCGCCAAGGGCCACAAACCGGTGATTCCGCTGCCGGAACGGCTGGAGATCGTCCGCAGTGTCCGCTACGTGGACGCCGCGTTCGTCGAGACCGTGCCCGACAAGGTCGAGACCTGGCAGCAGGTCAGGTTCGACGTCATCTTCAAGGGGGACGACTGGCGGGACACGGAGAAGGGCAAGCGGCTGGAGCGCGATTTCGCCGAGGTCGGCGTCGAGGTGGTCTACTTCCCGTACACCGTGCACACGTCCAGCACCCAGCTGCGCCGGGCGCTGGACACGCTCGTCAGTCCGCAGTCCGGAGCGCTGTCAGCTCCCTGAACCACTTGGCGAGGAACGCCACCAGGAACAGTGCGTGCACGACGGCGAGCACCGCATAGCCGATGAGGAACGCGGTCCGGTCGCCGAGCAGCAGGAACACCAGGCAGAACACCCCGTAGTCGGCGGGCAGCAGTGCCATGGCCCGCACCCGGGACACCGGGACCGCGGCACCGCTGCCCGCCGCGGGCGAGGCGGCCGCCCTGCCCAGCTGCTCGCGCAGCAGCCCGGCGCAGAAGGTCAGAACGGCGGTGAACAGGAATCCCAGCGGCAGGAGCAGCCAGCCCTCGGCCGGCAGATCGAAGAACCGCTGGAACGAGATGAGCACGGCGGTGTGTACGAGGATCATCTTGGCGCAGTCCACGACATGGTCCAGCCACTCGCCGTCCGGACTTCCCCTGCCGGTCAGCCTGGCCAGCTGCCCGTCGGCCGAATCGAAAGCGAAGCCGATGACGAGCCCCGCGTACACCGCGACCGCGAGCCCCCAGGACGGCCGGACGAGAGCCACCGAAGCGATGGCGGTGAAGGTGAATGCCGCGCTGATCAGGGTGACTTGGTTCGGTGTCAGTCCAATACGGTATGCACCTGCCGCGAACACCCGTCCGGCCGGGCGGTTCACATACCGCGAGTACAGCGACACCCCCTTGGCCGTCTTCTGCGCACCGCGCAACTCGCGCAGAACCGTGCTTGTGCTTCCCATACGCCCCCCAGCGTGTCGCCATTGCCGGCGGCATCGGCAGAGCACTGCGGACGCTGCCGTCGGAGCCGCATCATGGCACGCAGGCCCCATTTCGCGTGGCCACTCACCCGCTCAGGCCGGCAATCCGCCTCCGTCGGGCCCGCACCGGGTGCGCGGGCCCGACGGACCATGCCTCAGGCGGGCGCGGTGCGGCACTCCGGGTGGCCCCAGCCGTTCGGGTTCTTGGCGATCATCTCCTGTGCCGCGTAAGGCTTTCCGCAATGGCAACGGCCCGCGAACCTGGCCCGGATGGTTCCACCGGAGCGTGCCGCACCCCCTGCCTTCTTCGCCGGAGCACCCTTGCCCCGCCCCTCGGTCGCCCGGGCCGCAGCGGGCGTCGGCAGCTGCGAGCCGTGCGCGGTACCGGCCGGCCGCTGCGCCACGGCGGCCTCGCTGGCCGCCTGGTCGGCGAGGGCGTTGAGCGGATCTCCGTCCACCTGGTGGGCGGGCACATAGACGAAGTCCACGGTCCGGCCGGTCAGCAGGGCGTCGATGCGGGACACCAGGTCACGGTTGGCCACCGGCTTTCCGGCCGAGGTCTTCCAGCCGTTGCGCTTCCATCCCGGCAGCCACTTCGTCACCGCGTTCATCGCGTACTGCGAATCCATCCGCACTTCGATCGCCACGGACGGATCCGTGGACTCCAACAGCTCCTGCAGCGCTGTCAGTTCGGCGACATTGTTGGTGGCGGTCCCCAGCGGTCCCGCTTCCCAGCGCTCCGGTCGTCCCTGCGCGTCGGCCACGACCCACGCCCAGGCCGCAGGCCCGGGATTGCCCTTCGATGCCCCGTCACACGCGGCGATGATGCTCTCGTTCATGCCCTCGATCATGCCAGCGCCGCACCACCCCCACGGCACACCGTAACGCTGAGTGACGATTCGAGGTGCGGTGGACCGGCGACGCTGGTTCTCTGATGGAGCAAGCTCTTCCCAACCGCACAAGGAGCGATGATGAGCGTTGCACGTGAATCCGGTGACCGTGCGCAGCAGCTGCGCGACAAGGCCCGGCACATGACCGAGGCTGCTGAGCGCACCACCGACCCTGAGCAGCGCCAGCGGCTCCAGGAGAAGGCCCGGAAGCTGCAGGAGCAGAGTGACCAGCAGGGCAACATCGGCAGCGAGAACATCCGCCCGCCGAAGTAGCACCTGCGTCACGTAGTACCTGTCTCAGAAGAACGGCCGGCGTCTTGCTGCCCTTCCATGAGTGAGTGGCAAGCCGTCGGCCGCTCGGCCCACGACACCTCGGCACATCCGCGACGCAGCCATCGGTTTCCCGCTCCGAGCCGCTTCAGTACGGGTGTTTGTTCGTCTTGTCCGCCCACGCCTCGTAGGACGTGGCCCCGAGCTCGGGGTGGAGCTGTTCGAGAGTGATGCTCCGCCGGTCCGGGGGTTTCGCGAAATCTTCGTACTGAAAGGCATCGTCGAAGCCGATTTCCTGAGTGGCCTTCCAGTCGCAGCTGTAGTAGACGGTCGTCGTATTCCGCTTCTCCCGTGTTGAGCAGCTGACCGAATGGCTGGACTCGAACGCGCGTCGGCAGCTCCTCGACGAGGGCCGTCCGCTGTTCGACGGAACCCCCACGCAAGAGGTGCTCTCCGGTGGTACGCCGACCGAGGATGTCGTCACCGCGGTCGTCTCGCATGATGTACGGCCGGGGCGCGAGCGGGAATTCATGCACTGGCAGGACAGAATCCTCAAGGAACAGGAGAGGCATCCCGGTTTCATGGGGTCGGAGCTGTTCAAGCCGGTCAAGGGAGTTCAGGACCGTTGGGTGGTCGCCTTCCGCTTCGACACACGCGAACACCTTGAGGAATGGCTCAACTCCAAGGCGCGCGAAAAGCTTCTGACGGAGGGGCACGAGTACTTCGGTGCCTACGACGTGCGCAAGATCGGGTCGGCGTTCGGCGCCTGGTTCCGCTTCGGTGAGGGCACGGCGGGAGGAGTTCCCTCCAATTGGAAGCAGGCCATGTCCGTGGTACTGGCCCTGTATCCCACGGTGATGATCCTGAATCTGACGGTCGGTGACTGGCTCAGTCGCCTGAGGGCGCCCGGGTATCTCGCTCTGTTCATCAGCAACGTACTGAGTGGCAGTGTGCTGACCTGGTTGCTGATGCCGCTGGTCAACCGAGCGCTCGCCTTCTGGCTGGTGCCCAGCCGGGCGCGCTCCGTCGGCGTCCATGTGGCGGGCGCCGCGGTCGTGGCGGCGTGCTGCCTGGTGATCATCACAATCTTCGGTCTGACCACGGGGTAGGGACACTGCGCACCGCCTTCGTCATACCGGTTCCGACTGTGGTGCCCAAGCGTCGCGACGGCCGGTCGCTGCCGCCTGCATGAGCCGGTGTCCGAAGGGCTACCGCAAGCCCACCGACTCCTGCGACGGCTGTCTGGCCTGGGGCGACTTCAGCGGACGACGACTCTGCCCTGCCTGCTGCATGTTCGGCCGCAGTACGCGGCGGCCGTCTGCGCCGACTGCCGCCGCGTCCAGCCGCTGAAGTGGGATTACTGCCGTCTGTGCTGGTGCCGGGTCCGGCTGGGCGCCCGGCCCGCACGGCCGGACAGAATGCCCCCCCGGGGGGGGTATGGGCCAGGAGGAACGTCCGGCGGTGCAGCCAGTGCGCTGCCCGGCTGCCCGAGGGCAGCAGGCGGTCGCGCCGGTACTGCTCGGCGGCCTGCCGAGTCTGACGATGTCGCGAAGGCGGCGGTCGCCCGTGTTCTGGCAGACCGAAGCCACTCAGCGCAGTACGGCCGCCAGCAGGTCGGCCCCCAGCGCCGTCAGATCGGGCAGATTGAGGGTGTAACGGACGTAACGACCGTGACGCCGGGCCGTGAGCAGGCCCGCGCGGCGCAGGACAGCGAGGTGGCGGGAAACCTCCGGAGGTGAGAGTTCCCAGGCGTGGGCCAGCTCACCGGTGGTGTGCGGGCCGCGGGCCAGGGTGCGCAGCAGCCGCAGCCGTACCGGATGCGCGAGTGCCTCCAGCCGTAGCGTGACCGTTTCCAGCGATACCGGCTCCGGTGGACTCGGCTCGGCGACGGGGTACTGCACCACCGGCTGCCACCCGGGCGCGTGGACCGCCACCAGGTGCGGGCGGCCGAAGACGCTGGGGAGGAAGGTGACCCCGGTGCCGTGGGCGGCGGTCGCATTGTCCTGCAGCTTGTCCACGATGATGCCGTTGCCGTCCGGCGCCAGGGTGACGGCGCTGGAGATTGACGCGAGTGCCGCCCCGATGCCCTGGCGCTTCAGCAGGTCGTTCTTCAGGCGCAGGTCGGTGGCGAGTTGCACGGCGACGCCCGTCCAGGCGGTGTCGAAGAAGGCCTCGGCGCACTGTTCGAGGGTGTGACGCACCCGCGCCCGCACGACGGCCGGGTCCGCGAGCAGCCGTTCCGCGAAGGCCTCTTGGAGCGCGCCGCGGGCCTGGGCGAGGTCCAGGGCCCGCTCGCGCGCCGTCGCGTCGGCGAGCGGTGACGGCGCGGCGAAGTGGACCCGGTTGCTGCCGCACGTGGTGATGAGCGCGGCGGTCACATAGGTTTCGTCGTCGATCCGGTCTACATCGTCCAACTCCTCGGCGAGAGTGGGCCGGGGACGCGCGGGGACCAGGAAGTCGGCTCGTGAGGAACGCCAGAGGAACTCCGCTTCCCTGAGCCGCTCGGCCAGCTCCGGCCGCAGCCCAGCCCAGACGTCCCCGGCCCAGCCGGCGAACTGCGGGTGATGCGCGGGTTCGGCCAGCACGTGCAGCATCGCGGTCAGCTCGGCCAGCGGGGAGGCAGCGAACCGCAGTCGCCCGGACGGCAGGCCGCCGATGTCGATCCTCAACGTCATCCCCTCATCATCGCTGGTCGGATGGCCGACGAACGCGTCGATTGACGGTGTCCGTCAACCGGCATAGTCGGCCCGGCGGCCGAACGCACCGTTGACGCCATGGCAACCACCACCAAGCTCCAGCCACGCGCCCTCGTCCGTGCCTCCGGAGGCCCCCGCTATGCCGTCGCCCTGGCCGTGGACGCGCTCGGCACCGGCCTGCTGCGGCCCTTTCTGCTGCTCTACGGGGTGACCGTGCTGAGGCTGTCCGCGTCGGCCACCGGCATCGGCATGACGGCCGGCGTCGTCGTGGGTCTGGTGTGCATGCCCGCGGTGGGCCGATGGCTGGACCGGGGCGCACGCAGCACGGTCGTGGCGGCGTCGATGCTGGTGCGGGTGGTGGGCGTGGCGCTGCTGCTGGTCGCCCCGGCTGGGCACGTCTGGCTGTTCGCGACGGCGGCACTCTTCCTCGGCATCGGCAACCAGGCATGGCCAGCCGCCCATGCAGCTCTCGTGGCCACGGTCGCCCACGGCCGCGAACGCGACGCCGCTCTCGCAGCAGGCCGCGCCCTGCGCAACGCCGGCCTGGGCGCGGGTGCCCTCCTCGCCACCGCATGCCTGGCGGGCGGCACCACCGCATTGCAGGCGCTGGCAGCCGTCACCGGGCTCGCCTATCTCGCTGCGGCAGCCTTGGCATGGTCGGTTCACCTGCACACGCATCCGGCCGCTAATGCGGCCAAGGACAGGGCCGACGGGCCCGCACCTCGGATGCGCGTGCTGCTGGCCGCCAACGTGGTCTACGTCTTCTGCCTCAACGTCCCCGAAATCGCGCTCCCTCTGGTCCTGCTGACACAGTTGCACGCATCCTCGGTGTGGTCGGCAGCCATCTTCGTGGCGAACACTGTGCTGGTGGTCACCCTGCAGGTTCCGGTCACCGTCCTGCTGTCCCGCTTCTCCCGGCGGGCCGTGCTGGCTCTTGCCGGCGTGGTACTCGCCGCGTCCTACCTCGGCTTCCTGGTGGCCACCTCACTGGGACACGGCTGGGGTGCCCCGGCCGTCGCCATGGTGTCCGTTGTCTGCACCATCGGCGAGATCATCTATGCCGGCAGCGCCACCGCGCTCGTCACCGCCCTTGCCCCGGCCCATGTCCTGGGACGCGCCCTCGCCCGCTTCCAGCTCGCCACGGGCTTCGGCCTCGCCGTCTCCCCGGCGGTCATCACCGCTCTCGCCTCCCACGGCTCCGCTGCCCTCTGGGGCAGCCTCGCCGCTGCGACGCTTCTGTCCGCCTCCGCCGTTGCCACCGAGAAGGATCAAGGAACGCGGCTCAGCGGATACTTCCGCCGGGCACGAGCAGGCTCGTGAGCTCGGCAATCGCCTCTGACGGCAGTCCTGAACAAGGTCGGAATCCCGATCGCCGCCGCTCGCGGCGCCGCCATCCGGCGGCAACTCCTCGAACTTCCCGCACCCGTCGTCGCAGACGCTCTCGGCTACCACGACAAGACCACCAGCCGCCTTTGCAACGAGACCGGCGGAACCTGGAACCGATACGCCCCAGGGGATCACGCAAGGTCACCAGCAGGCTGGATTCCTTCGGGGAACCGGCGCCAGTTGAACAGGAGAGCCCACCAGTATCAACCCCCGGGCACAGCTGGTGCGGGTCTTCCGCGTCGCACAATGTGGAACTGCTGTGTGACATGGCGTTTCTCGGTGCTCGGATCGGGCTACGTCGTCCCGTACTCCATCCGGCACGACCCGACGGAAGACGACGTCAACGCCTGCCGGCTGCGCGAGGCGATGGGCTCCGTGGAGTCAACGGCTGCCCGCACTCGGACCCCCGCGGCCTGCTTCACCGACCCCTCAACGAATTGACGCGGCGCTGAACCAGCGTGCGGAACACCCGCACGTTTTCTTCTTGTTGACGTTCATCCGGCGAAGGGCCTAGGTTTCGGTAAGCGCTTTCCAACCGGATCCGGGAGACTTGGGACATGAGCAGTCCACTGCGCATCACACACGCCCACGGGGACCGGATCACGGTCACGGAGGAGCGGGGCGGCATCGATCTGATCAGCTATGTCTACCGTCCGGAGGCGGCCTGGGAGGCCCCGAAGCCGTACGTCCACCCCATGCGCACACTGGCCGATAACGTTGTCACCGACTATCGGCCCAATGATCATCGCTGGCACAAGGGCCTCCAGATGACGGCCTCCCATCTGTCCGGGCAGAACCTGTGGGGAGGCAACACCTATGTCCACGGCCAGGACTACCGGCCGTTGCCCGAACGGGTCGGATCAATGGCGCACATCGGGTTCGACGAGGTGACGGCGGCCGCCGGGCGCGCGGTCATCGGGGAGCGGCTGAGCTGGCGCCACCACGACGGCACGCACTGGGCGGACGAGCAGCGGCGTATCGAGCTGCATGACGTGGAGCACGCCGAATCCGGCGCCGGAGGCAGCTGGACGCTGACCTGGTCGAGCGCGATCACCAATCGGCGTACCGAGCCGCTGCACTTCGGCAGTCCCACGACGCACGGCCGGGAGGCGGCAGGCTATACCGGTCTCTTCTGGCGCGGGCCGCGGGCCTTCCGGGGCGGGCAGATTCTCGGGCCGGACTGCGCGGGGCCGGAGTTGATGGGGACACAGGCGCCGTGGCTGGCCTACAGCGGTGAGCACGACGGCGCCGACGGCCACGCCACAGTGATTTTCCAACACGCCCCGGAGAACGACCACATGGGAGAGGGCGGGATCCACCCGGCGCACTGGTTCGTCCGCAACGAGCCCTTCGCGGCCGTCGCGCCCTCCTTCGCGTTCTACGACGAACTGGAACTGGCCCCGGGCGACACCCTGTCCCGCCGCTACCGGGTCACCGTCGCAGACGGTGCATGGGACCGGGAGCGGATCACCGAGTACCTCACGGAACACCCGTGGTGAACGAGGGAATGGACGGGGTCAGCCTGTACGTGGAACTGCCCCTCGACGATTCCGGTCGGGCGCGCCTGCGCGATCTCGGGCCCGGGCCTGTGTGGTTCGCCGAGCCGGGGACGACCTCCGAAGCGGACGCACGTGCGCTCGCCGATGCCGACATCGCGCTCGGCAACCCCAGGGCGGCCTGGGTGGCCGAAGCTCCCAGGCTCCGATGGCTGCAGCTCGCCTCGGTCGGGATCGACAGTTATCTCGGGCTGGACTGGCCCGTCCTCGGCCGTCGGCTGACCGTCACCAACCTGGGTGATGCCTTCGCCGACCCGGTGGCCGAGTCGTGCCTGGCAGGAATTCTCGCGCTCCACCGCGGTATCGACGAACTCGCCGGGCTGCGAGCCCGCGGCACATGGGCGAAGCCCGTCGTACGGCCCCGGCTGCGTCTACTGGCCGGGGCACGGGTGCTCGTGCTGGGACGTGGGTCCATCGCCCGGCGGTTCGCCGAGCTGCTCGGTCCGTTCGGCTGCCCGGTGTCGCACTTCGCACGCGGCTCGGGCGACATCCGCACCCTCGCCGAGCTCGACGAGCAGCTGCCCGGCTTCGACGTGGTGGTGGCTCTGTTGCCCGGGACACCTGCGACGAGCGGACTGCTCGATGCGCGACGCCTCGCCCTGCTACGGCCGGGGGCCGTTCTGGTGAACGCGGGCCGGGGGTCGCTGGTGGACGAGGCGGCACTGGTCTCCGAGCTGACCTCCGGGCGACTCGGCGGTGCGGTGCTGGACGTCACCGAACAGGAGCCGCTGCCTGCCGGGCACCCCCTGTGGAGCTGTTCCAACGTGATTCTCACCCAGCACACCGCGGGCGGTTCGACGGACGAGAGCGCTCGGGTCGTCGACCTGTTCGCCGACAACCGGCTCCGGTTCGACGCCGGCGCCCCACTGCGCAATTCCGTGCAGTGGTCCAGAGGATTCTGAGGACGCGACGACATGTCCGAACCTGCTTTCGCACACGTCGGTGCGCTCACCGGCGACGGGGTACGCATCGCGGCGATCCGGCCGGTCCTGCTCAGCGCCCCGTATGCCGATCCGGAGAATCTGGAGGTGCGCGTGGCGCTGCCCACGGGGTGGCGCACGACCGGCCTGGTCGAGGTCACATTGGACGACGGCACGACGGGGCTCGGTGAGGGCTATCTCGCCGTCTTCGCACCGCAGGTCTTCGTGTCCACGGTCGATCTGCTGGTCCCCTACCTCCTCGGGCGTCGGGCCGGGGACCTGGCGGAACGCTACCGGGACATGGTGCTCGTGACGGGGTACTGGAGTCTGCAGGGGGCGGCCCGCCATGTCGTCTCCGCCGTGGAGGCAGCCCTGGTCGACGCCCTCGGGAAACGGGCCGGCGTGCCCGCGTACGAGCTGCTGGGCGGCCGTCGTACAGACAGGATCCGGCTCTACGCCAGCGGGGGAGACTCGACCTCCCCGTCGGCGATGAGCGCCGAGATCGCCGCGGTGGCCGGGCTCGGGATCAGCACCTTCAAGATCAGGGCGCGGGGCCACGAGGCGGACAAGGCGGTGTGGACGCTGGAGCACGCGGCCCCGCACGGTGTCGGTATCGCCATCGACATGGCGCAGAATCTCGACGACCCCGGCCAGTCGGCGGCGGACACCCTCGCCTTCCTCGACACGGTCAGGGCCGGCACGCAGCGGCCGGTGCATTTCCTGGAGGAGCCGCTGGGGCCTGCCCATGTGCACGAGTACCCGGCTCTGCGGCGGGCGGCCGGCTGCCCGGTGGCGGGCGGGGAGACCGTCACCACCGCGCAGGAGCTGCTGGGGCGCATGGCCGAGGGGTGCTACGACATGGTCCAGCCGGACGCCACCGTCGTCGGCGGTCTGCGGCAGACACTGGCCGTCTTCGCGGGCGCCGCGGAGCACGGCGTCGACGCGGTCGTCCACTGTTGGGGCAGTGCGGTGTGCCAGGCTGCCAACTACCACGCGGCCTTCGCCGGCGGCGGCCGGCTGGCCGAGTGGCCGATGCCCGCATATCCCCTGCGGTCCGCGCTCCTGGTCGAGCCGTTCCGCATGGAGACGGGATGTCTGCTCGCCCCACAGGCGCCGGGACTCGGTGTCCGGCTCACCCCGGAGACCGAGCGGCGGTACGCCTTCCGCAGCGATGCCGTCTACCGCTGTCCGGCCACGATGCCGCCTACCGCGCCGGGCCGATGGAGCACGGGCTGACCGAGAGGGCGGCAGGACGGTCCCGGTGCCGGGTTTCCTATTGCGTACGCAATGGGAAAACGCTTTCAGTGCAGCTATCGTAGCCCTATGCAGAGCCAGGTCAATCGACGTTCCGCCCGTCCCCGCCCGCCGTCCGCCGTGACGCTCCAGCAGGTCGCGCAGGACGCCGGGGTCTCTCTCGCCACGGCTTCGCGCGTCCTCAGCGACAGCGACCGCAACGTCACCCAGGAGCTGCAGGAGCGCGTCCTGGAGGCGGCCGCCCGGCTCCGCTATGTGTCCAACGCGCCGGCCCGCGCGCTCGTGCAGTCCACGACGTCCATCATCGGTCTGATCGTGCACGATGTGAACGACGCCTACTACTCCGCCATCGCGGCCGGGGTCATGGAGGTCGCCCGCGACCACAAGCTCCTCGTGATGCTGGCCGGCACCTTCCATGAGCCCGGACTCCAGGCGGAGTACGTGGCACGGCTGCGGGCGCAGCGGGCCCGCGCCGTCGTTCTCGCCGGCTCGGGCTTCACCGGAGGGAGTCCCGCGCTCACCCAGGAGCTGGAGGCGTTCGCGGCGCAGGGCGGCCGGGTGACCGCGGTCGCGCACCAGGATCTTCCGGTGGACACGATCATGCCGGGAAACCGAGAGGGTGGCCGGGCGGTCGCCGAGCATCTCGCCCAGCTGGGACACACGGAGATCGGCATCATCTGCGGACCGCTGGCCCTGGTCTCCGTACAGGACCGGCTGCACGGCTTCCTGGAGCGGGCGGCCGAACTGGGCATCTGCGTCCAGGAGCGCCATCGCGCCGAGGCCGACTTCACCCGGGACGGCGGGCGGGCCGCGGCGGCGCAGCTGTTTCGCAGGTCGCCGGGGATCACCGCACTCTTCGCGCTCAATGACGCCATGGCGCTCGGGGCGCTCGCGGCGCTCCGTGACGACCTCGGGCGGAGCGTGCCCGCCGATGTCTCCGTCGTCGGCTTCGACGATCTGCCGGTGGCCTGCGACGTCACGCCCGCGTTGACCACCGTGCGGCTGCCGCTCGAAGAGATCGGCCGCCGGGCACTGCTGCTGGCCCTCGGCGACGCGACGGCTTCGCCGCGCACGCTCGCCGTGCCGTCGCGACTGGTGGTGCGTGCCAGCACGGCACCGCCGCCCCGTACGACCGGCTGAGGCCTGACCGACTGAGAACCCCGTCGGGCCACCGGATTGACGCATTGAATCGGCAACTCCCCTGATTGACGCACTAAGTTGCCGATTATTTCGCTGCAACCCCCTTGAAATAACGCGTTAACCGCCACCACACTGAGATCAACGCCGATTGACGCGTCAAATCCGAGAAGGTGGTGGCTGGATGGGTACGTCCGGACCCAAGTACCAGCGAATCAAGGACGAGTTGCGGGCCGAGGTGGCACGTGACGAGTACGAAGCCGGCGCCCCGTTCATCACTCAGAACCAGCTGCGCGAGCGCTTCGGGGTCAGTTCCACCACCGCCGTCCGGGCACTCAACGACCTTGTCGCGGAAGGGTTGTTGGTACGCCGCCGGGGACTGGGCACCTTCGTCGCCGATTCTTCGGACCGGGCCGCGGAACCCGCCTCGGCCCACAGATCCGGTGTGATCGCCTGCATCATCAGCGGACAGGGGCCGTACCAGTCCGAAGTGCTGCGCGGGGTCGAGTCCGGCTGTTCGGAGCGCGGGCTGCGGCTGTTCTTCTCGGACTCCGCTGTCCAGATGACCGACACGGGGCACGCCGATCACACCGCGTCCCTCGCCCGCCAGGACCAGGCGCTGCGCCAGGCCGTCGAGGACCGGGTCGAGGGCATCATCCTCTACCCCGTCCAGGGCGCGCCCGATCTCGACGTGCTGGACGAGATCAGACGCCTGCGCATCCCGATGGTCCTGGTCGACCGGTATTTTCCCGGCCTCGCCATCGACGCGGTCACCGCCGACAACTACGACGTCGGCTACCGGCTCACCGAGCATCTGCTGGCCGACGGCCACGAACGCATAGCGACGCTCTGGGGCGAGACGCAGTGCACCAGCGTCCACGACCGGATGACCGGGCACAAGCAGGCGCTGCGCGCCCATGACCAGCCCCTGCTCCCCCGGTTCACCGCGCTGCGCTCGTACACGGCATTGTCCGAGGACGACCGCAAGCAGTTGCTGTCCGGTCTCCTCACGTCACCCGAGCCACCGACCGCCCTGTTGTGTGCACATGGTTTCGCCGTCGCCACCGCCGCCTCCGATCTGGCGTCGCTCGGCATTGCCGTGCCCGACGAGATCGTGCTGGCCGGCATGGACGACGCGGGCCCCTACGATCTGCTGCCGCTCACCAGTTTCGCCGCCCGGCTGCCCGCCAGGGAGATCGGCAGCCGGGCGGTCGAGCAACTGATCACCCGGATCGCGGAGCGCACGGCGGGCGAGGATCCGTACCGCAGCGCCGAGCAGATCGTGCTCCCCGTCCGGATCAGGACGCGCGAGTCCGCGCCGGTCCGGCTCCGTACCGTCGCCGCCCGTCGGCCCTGAGGGAGGAGACTCCTGTGTTCGCCGCCCCCGCACCCCGTACCCGCGAACTCGGGACCGATGTCCTGGTGGTCGGTGCCGGTCTCGGTGGTCTCGCCGCCGCGCTGACCGCCGCACGGTTCGGACACCGCGTCGTGCTCACCGAGGCGACCGACTGGCCCGGTGGCCTGTTCACCGCGCAGGCGGTGCCGCTCGCCGACGGCCACCGCATCGAACTGGATCCCGTCTCCCCCGGCTACCGCGATCTGCGCGAGCGGATACGCGACTTCTACCGGCGCAACTACCCACTGTGCCCGGGCCCTTACGCGGATCCGCTGCTCGATCCCGGCCTCAGTACCACCGGTCATCTCAGCCATGAGCCGCGCGCCGCACTCGCTGTCGTCCAGGAGCTCCTCGCCCCGCATCTCGCCTCGGGCCGGCTCACCCTGCTGCTCCGCCACCGCCCGGTCGCGGCCCAGGCAAACGGGGACCGGGTGGCCGCGGTCACCCTGGAGGCAGCTGACGGCGAGCTGCTGACGGTCAGCGCCCCGTACATCGTCGACGCGACGGACCTGGGCGAGCTGCTCGACCTCGCGGGCGTCGAACATGTCACCGGCGCCGAGTCCCGCGAGGAGACCGGCGAACCGCACGCGGCCGCCGTCGCCGATCCGCTGGACCAGCAGCCGGTCTCCTGGGTCTTCGCCCTGGACCACCGCCCCGGCGAGGACCACACCGTCGACCGGCCGGACGGCTACGCCCGGTGGTCCGACGCCTTCTCCTGGGACACCGCGGAACCCGGTGGCGCCCCGGCCCGCTCCGTGCCGCTCTTCCTGCACGAACCGGACGAGGTCCCGCCGTGGGCCGCACCGCCCAACGACCGCTGGCACCAGCTGCGGGCATTCGCCCGGAGCCGGTATCTGCCCGGCACCTTCGACAGCGACATCACCCTGGTCGACTGGGAGCAGACGGCATACACACGCCTGCCGCTCGCCGGGCTCGGGGACGAGGTACGGGCCCGCGCCGAACGGGACGCATCCGAGCAGGCACTTTCGTTCCTCCACTGGATGCAGACGCGGGCGCCCCGGCACGACGGCGGCCACGGCTACCCCGAGCTGCGCCTGCGGCCCGATGTCACCGGCACGGCGGACGGGTTCGCCAAGACACTCCACGTACGCGAATCCCGGCGCATCCGGGCCGAGTTCACCCTGCTGGAACACCATCTGACCGCTGCGGCACGGGCCGGGGCACCGGGCGCCGAGACCTTCACGGACAGCGTGGGCACCCTGCGGTCCCGGATCACGCTGCACCCTGGAACCGGTGGCGGCGCGGGCCTCGATCTGGAGTGCCTGCCGTTCCAACTGCCGCTGGGCGCACTGCTGCCCGTAAGGGTGGAGAATCTGCTCCCCGCCGGGCGGAACATCGGCGCCACGCATCTCAGCGCACCCGCGCTCGGCGGGCACGCGGGCCAGTGGAGCATCGGCGAGGCCGTCGGCGCGCTCGTGTCGTACTGCCTCGAACACCGGCTGCCGCCGCGCGCGGTCCGCGGCGCCGAGCACCGACTCGCCTCCTTCCAGAGCCGGTTGAGCAACTCGCTCGGCCTCGCCCTCGACTGGCCGGACCGGCTCCGCACCGGACCCGTGAACAGTGCCGGGGCGCTCTACGCCACTCTCTGAAACCCAACCGCCCTTCCCTCGGGAAGGGCACTTTACCGGCCTGCTGGAAAACGCTTACCAATCCCGGCGGCTCACGCCCTCAGCCTGGACGGCCCTTGTGACTGTGTCTCCCTACCGTGTACTGCTCGTCGGCGCGGGCAACATCGCCCGCGCCGTCCATATGCCGGCGTTCCTCGAACTTCCCTCGGACTTCGCGGTGGTCGGCGCCGTCGACACCGATCCCACCGCGGCCCGCGCCTTCGCCACCGACTTCTCGCTCCCCCACCACTGCACCGATCTCGCCGCGTCGCTGAGCGAGGTCCGTCCCGATCTCGTCGTCGTCGCCTCGCCACCCGTCGCCCACCGGGATCAGGTCGTGGCAGCCCTGGGGGCCGGGGCGTGGGTGTGGTGCGAGAAGCCGCCCGCGCTCAGTCTCGCGGAGTACGACGCCATGACCGCCGCCGAGGGCGAGCGGGGTCCGTACGCCCCGATCGTCTTCCAGCACCGGTTCGGATCGGGCGCGGAGCACGCCAAGGCCCTCATCGCCTCCGGCGAGCTGGGTGCACCGCTGGTCGCCCACTGCCAGACCACCTGGTACCGCGACGACGCCTACTACGCGGTCCCCTGGCGCGGAAAGTGGGCGACCGAGGGCGCGGGCCCCGCCATGGGGCTCGGCATCCACCAGATCGATCTGCTGCTGGAACTGCTCGGGGACTGGGCGGAGATCCGGGCCATGGCGGGACGGCTGGCCCGCGACGTCGAGACCGACGATGTCACCACCGCCACCGTGCGCTTCGCCTCGGGCGCCCTCGCCACCGTGGTCAACAGCGCCCTCTCGCCGCGTCAGCTGAGCCATCTGCGGATCGATCTTCGGGACGCCACGATCGAGCTGAACCATCTTTACGGGTACGGAAACGGTGACTGGAACTACACCCCGGCACCAGGAGTCGAGCCCGGCCGGGCGGCCGGCTGGACCTCCCCCTCCGAGGACGTCCCCAGCTCGCACAGCGCCCAACTCCGTTCGCTCCTGGCCGACATGCGGGCGGGCCGACGGCCCAGGGCGAGCGCCGGGGACGGCCGCCGCTCCCTGGAGCTGATCACCGCGATGTACAAGGCGGCGCTCACCGGCCGCCCCGTCCTGGCCGGCGAGATCGTCCCGGGCGATCCCTTCTACACGGCACTGCACGGCTCCGTGCCCGGCTGGGCGCCCGAGGAGTCCGGGCGATGACCCGCCGCGGGGAAAGTCACGTCGACCGCGCCCTGCTGCTCACCTTCGACGACCGGCATGTGCGCGAGTGGGCCGCCGCCGCGCCGCTGTTCACGTTGTTCGGCGCCCGTGTCACCTTCTTCATCTGTGAGCCCGACCGGCTCGACCGCGACGACGTGCGGCTGCTGCGCCGACTCGCGGACGACGGCCACACCATCGGCTGCCACGGTCTGCGGCACGAGCGGGCGCCCGAGTTCATCGCCGCGCACGGCGCGGCCGCCTATCTCGACCAGGAGGTGGTGCCCGCCCTGGAGGCGCTGCGCCGCCTCGGCTTTCCGGCCCGGAGCTTCGCCTACCCGTGCAGTGCCCGCGACGAGAGCACCGACCGGCTGCTTCTCGCGCTCTTCGAGCGGCTGCGCGGCGGTGTGTCCGCCGACCGCCGCGCCGATCCGTCCCTCGCGGCCGAGCTGCGTGTCCCGGCCGGCGACATCGCCGTCCGGCGGGTCCTGCCGGGGTGCTCGGTGGACTCCGGGCGCGGGGCCGTCGCGTACGGAGACGATCTGACCGGCGTGGAGACGGCACTGCGCCGGACCGCCGATGACGGCGGCGTGACCACGCTCTACGCCCACTGCATCGCCGACGCCCATGAGGCCAACCATGTGACACCGGCCCGGCTGGAGAAGCTCCTGGCCCTGGCCGACGGGATGTCACTGCCCTGCGTGGGCTTCGACGAGCTCCGGTGAACCACCACCGCGCCGCACACATTTCATTCAGAGGGGCCCTTCACTCATGCATGACGACCGCACACTGACCGAGGAACGACTCGACCGCGCCCTGCGCGAGCGCATCCGCCCCGCCGTCCATCCCCGCACGGCACCGCTCGAATTCGAGGTCTGGCACGCCCCCGGTGAACCGGTGCCCTTCGCCGAGGCGGTGGCCGCCCCGTACAAGCCCGGCGCCATCGGCGACGACTGGGGGCCGGCCTGGGGCACCAGCTGGTTCCGGGTGACCGGCCGCGTCCCGGCCGACTGGGCGGGTGAGACCGTCGAAGCGGTGATCGACCTCGGTTTCGCCCGGGACCGGCCGGGGTTCTCCGCGGAGGCGCTGGCCCTGCGGCCGAACGGCAGCGTGGTCAAGGCACTCAACCCGCGCAACACCTGGCTGCGCATCGGCCAACCGGTGGCAGGCGGCGAGGAGTTCACGTACTACCTGGAGGCGGCCGCCAATCCGGAGATCCTGGACGGCGTCGGTGCGCTCGGCGACCGGGAGACCGCGGGCAGCGAGCCGCTGTACCGCGTCGAGCGGATGGTCGTCGCGGTCTTCGACCGGCAGGTGTGGGAGCTGGTCCAGGACCTGGAGGTGCTCGACCAGCTGATGCGACAGCTGCCGCTCGGTTCGGCGCGCCGCTGGGAGATCCTGCGCGCAGTGGAACGCTGTCTGGACTCGCTGGACCTGGACGCCGTCGGCGCGAGCGCAACCGCCGCCCGGGAGCAGCTGCGCGCCGTGCTCTCCTCCCCCGCGCATGCCTCCGCCCACCGGTTGTCGGCGGTGGGTCATGCGCATATCGACTCGGCGTGGCTGTGGCCGCTGCGGGAGACCGTGCGCAAGGTCGCCCGCACCACCTCCAATGTGGTGGCGCTGATGGACGACCATCCGGAGTTCGTCTTCGCGATGTCGCAGGCCCAGCAGCTGGACTGGCTGCGGGAGCATCAGCCGGCGCTGTACGCGCGGGTCAAGGAGAAGACCGCGGCCGGACAGTTCGTGCCGGTCGGCGGGATGTGGGTGGAGTCCGACACCAATATGCCCGGGTCGGAGGCGCTGGCCCGGCAGTTCGTGTACGGCAAGCGGTTCTTCCTGGAGGAGTTCGGGGTCGAGACCGAGGAGGTGTGGCTGCCCGATTCGTTCGGCTACTCGGCGGCCCTGCCGCAGTTGGTGGCGCTCTCCGGTTCGCGCTGGTTCCTCACCCAGAAGATCTCGTGGAACACGACCAACCCGTTCCCGCACCATTCCTTCCTGTGGGAGGGGCTGGACGGCACGCGCGTCTTCACGCACTTCCCGCCTGTGGACACCTATGTGGCGGAGCTGTCGGGCGAGGAGCTCGCGCACGCCGAGAAGAACTTCCGGGACAAGGGACACGCCACACGTTCGCTCGTCCCGTTCGGCTGGGGGGACGGAGGTGGTGGCCCCACCCGCGAGATGCTGGCGCGCGCCGGTCGTCTCGCGGATCTGGAGGGCTCGCCCCGGGTGGTGATCGAGAAGCCCGCGGACTTCTTCGCCGCCGCCGAGGCCGAGTACGACCGGCCGCCGGTGTGGCTGGGTGAGCTGTATCTGGAGCTGCACCGCGGTACGTACACCTCGCAGGCGCGGACCAAGCAGGGCAACCGGCGCAGCGAGCATCTGCTGCGGGAGGCGGAGCTGTGGGCGGCCACCGCGGCGGTGCGGGCCGGATTCCCTTATCCGTACGCGGAGTTGGACCGGATCTGGAAGAGCGTGCTGCTGCATCAGTTCCACGACATCCTGCCGGGTTCGTCCATTGCCTGGGTGCACCGTGAGGCGGAGGCGACGTACGCCCGGATCGCCGGGGAGCTCGAAGCGGTGATCGAGGCGGCGCAGCGGGCCCTGACCGGTGCTGCGGACGGCGCGGGCACGGTCGTCTTCAACTCCGCTCCGCACGGTCGGGCCGGCGTCGCAGCCGGTGGCGCGGCGCTCGCGTCGGAGCAGCGGGAGCGGCCGGTGGAGGCCGAGGCGTACGACGGTGGCTTCCGGCTGGACAACGGACTGCTCCGGGTGACCGTGGACGCGCGGGGTCTGGTGGTCTCGGTCGTCGATCTGGTGGCCGGGCGCGAGACGGTCGCCCCGGGCTGCGCGGCGAATCTGCTCCAGGTCCACCCGGATCTGCCGAACCGCTGGGACGCCTGGGATGTCGATGCCTTCTACCGCAATACGGTGACCGATCTGACGGAGGCCGACGCGGTGCGCCGCAGCGGTGACGGCGTCGAGGTGGTGCGCACCTTCGGTTCGTCCCGCGTCACCCAGTTGCTGACGCTGCGGCCGGGGGCCCGGCGCCTGGACATCGACACCGAGGTCGACTGGCACGAGCAGGAGAAGTTCCTCAAGGCGGCGTTCCCGATCGATGTGCGTGCCGATCACTCCACGGCGGAGACCCAGTTCGGGCATGTCCAGCGGCCGACGCACACCAACACGAGCTGGGAGGCGGCGAAGTTCGAGATCTGCGCCCATCGCTTCCTGCATGTCGGTGAGCCGGGCTGGGGTGCGGCGCTGATCAACGATTCGACGTACGGGCACGATGTGACCCGTACGGTCCGCGAGGACGGCTCCACCACGACCACGGTACGGCTGTCGCTGCTGCGGGCTCCCCGCTATCCCGACCCAACGACCGACCAGGGCGTGCACCGGTTGCGGTACGCGCTGATGCCGGGGGCGACGATCGGTGACGCGGTGCGTGAGGGCTGGCGGTTCAGCCTCCCCGAGCGCCGGGTGCCGGGGAGTGCCGCGGTGGCCCCGCTGGTCGCGGTCGATGACGACGCGGTGGTCGTGACCGCGGTGAAGCTCGCCGACGACGGCAGCGGGGATGTGGTGGTCAGACTCCACGAGGCCCACGGCGGCCGGGTCTCGGCCCGTCTGACAGCGGGGTTCGCACTGGCCGGGGCGAGCGTCACGGACCTGCTGGAGCGTCCGCTCGCCGAGGAGTCCGCCGATGTGGCGGGCGATTCGGTGCGGTTGCGGCTGCGGCCGTTCCAGATCGTGACGCTGCGGCTCACACCGAGCGAAGACGCGTGAGGCGTACGGGGCGGGTGAGCACTGCTGCGAACCCGCCCCGTACCCTCTTTTCCATGAACGCCGGGGGGCCTGTGCGCCGAGTGATCGACGACCGTTTCGAGCTGCTGAACCGGCTCGGCAGTGGCGGTATGGGCATGGTGTGGCGAGCCCATGACCTGGCTCTGCACCGCGATGTGGCGCTCAAGGAGGTACGGCCCCCGGACCCCGCGCTCGCCGAGAACGATCCGGAGGCGGCCCGGCTGCTGCGGGCGCGCGTGCTGCGCGAGGCCCGTGCGCTGGCCCGGCTCGACCACCCGGGCGTCGTCACGGTCCACCACATCGTGGACAGCGGCGAGCACGCGTACCCGTGGATCGTGATGGAGCTGGTGCCCGGCGCCTCGCTCGCAGAACGCCTCGCCGAGGGCACCCTCACCCCCGTCGAGGCCGCCGAGCTCGGCCGCGGAGTGCTGTCCGCGCTGCGCGCCGCCCACGCCGCCGGTATCCACCACCGCGACGTGAAACCGGCCAACGTACTGCTGCGGGCCGACGGCAGTCCGGTGCTCACGGACTTCGGCATCGCCGCGATCCGTGAGTCCACGAGCCTGACGGCGACCGGCTCCATCATCGGCTCCCCCGACTACATGGCGCCCGAGCGGATTCGCGGTGAGGAGGGCGATCCGTCGTCGGACCTGTGGTCGCTCGGCATGATGCTGTACGTCGCTGTGGAGGGCCGGCATCCGCTGCGCAAGGCCTCCACGCTGGCGACGCTGGCGGCCGTGCTCGACGAGGAGATTCCGCCGCCCCGGCAGGCCGGTGCGCTGACTCCCGTACTGAACGCGCTGCTGACCCGGGACACGGCGGCAAGACCCGGGGCCGAGGAACTGGACCGGATGCTGGCGTCGGTGAGCGAGCCGGTCGGGGCGCCTCGGCAGAGCGCCGCGGCTCCGCGGGATGCGATACCGCAGCGTCCCGAGCCGGACACGCGGCAGGATGCGGTGCCGCCCGGCCACGAGCACGCCGGCCGGACCGCGGTCCTGCCCACGGCCCCCGTCCGTCGACCGGCCGGGGCGCCCGAGGCCGGTCGTCACCCCGTCGCCGATCCTGCCCGTCCGGAGCCCGCGACGCTCGGGACGCACGAGATCCGCCGCCGGGTCCGGCGGGGCCGCGCCGTCGCGGTGACCATCGCCCTCTCGGGGACCGCCCTGACCGGCGTCCTGGTGTGGTCGCTGCTGCCCGCCCCGGACACGAACGCTTCCGGCAGCTCGCCGTCCGTTTCTGAGCGCTCCTCCAGCAGCCCTTCGGCCACCGGCACGGACAAGGCGAAGGAGGCGGAGACGGCGAACGAGGCGAAGACCAGGAATCTGCTGACGCCTGCCGGGGCACGGTCCGTCATCGCCGCTCTCGAGCCGGTGATGGGCGGCACCCGGGTCACGTCGTTCTCGCTGTACGCGGAACACGCGCGCATCGAGGCCCCGGTCGCGAAGAACAAGAACCTGTACGACGTCTACGCGTACGAGGACGGCAAGGCCACCCGCGACCGAGCGGGCGGCACCCTCATGTCGGGCGCCAAGTCCGTGGACCTGGAGAAGTTCGACTGGGACGCCCTCCCGGGCCTGATACGCCGGGCGGACAAGGAGCTCGGCGTCACCGAACCCACCAGCCACTACGTGGACATCGATCCGGCGTCCCCGTTCGACGACTACCAGCCGACCATCAGCGTCTATGTCTCGGACGAGTACGGCGGCGCCTATCTGCGGGCCGACATCAACGGCAAGGTGCTCAAGACGTATCCGCGCAACGGCTGAACCGGGCGCGGGTCAGCCGAGCAGCCGCATCAGCACCAGCAGCACGGCCGCGAGGGCCAAGCCCGTCACCAGCGTCCGGAAACCGGCCGGGAACCCGCCGACACGCTCCTTGACCTCGGCCGGCAGGGAGACGGTGTTCGCGCGGGCCAGCCATTCGCGCGGCGGGTTGTTGGGGATGACGACCCGCCAGGGCTGCTCGGGGTCGTACTCGACGACGGCCCTGGACCGGTGCAGCAGGCCCTGCAGGTCGAGGGGGTGAATGACCTGGACCCGGTACGCGGGGAGCTCGTCGGACATCACGGTCAGGTCGAAGGCGAACACGGACTCCACCGACCGCCCGTCGAGGACCGGCCGGCCGGTCTTCTTGTCGACGGTCTTCACCCCGTTGACCACGGCGGGCGCGAAGGCCCGCGGCCCGCCGGGGCGCAGCCCCGACTTCGCGATGTTCGTCCGCAACGGCTCGGCCACATCACCGAGAATCGTCAGGACCAGGGCCGTCGCGGGGATGCCGGTCAGCAGCAGCCAGCGGGGGCCGTCCATGGCGCCCCGGGCCAGCGCGGCGAAGGAGAGTCCGGTACAGAGTGCGGCCACCGGCCTGAGCGAGGAGAAGAGCCTGCGCAGGGACGCTGTCGATCGGTTCATGAAAGGCGCAGCAGCTTTCGGTGGGGAACCGCGACCCGGGTGAGAGCGGGGTCGCCGGGGCGGTCGGCGTCGTACACGGCGAGGACGTCTCGTCGCAGGGCGCTGCGTTCCACGACGGCCGGGACCTCGTGGCGCACACCGGCCTTGTCGTCGAACACCACGGTGACCTCACCGTACTTGCGGCCCACCGGCCGCCAGCCCTCCAGCACAGCGTCGGCCGTGGTGCAGCGGCGGAACAGCCTGCGCAGTCCAGCGGTGCGCCGCAGGCTCACTGCCGCGCCCCACCAGGCGACGAGGCAGCCCGCGCCCGCGGCGGACCACAGGAAGGTGAGCCATTGGGAGACGGAGAAATCGCCGAGCGGAAGGAAGATGTGGAAGCTGGTGACGGTGCTGTACTCGACCCGGCCGTCCGCCACCGCGTCGTACCAGCCGGCTGCGGCTGCGACGGCGGATAGTGCGACCATCGCGCCCGGTGCCGCGCGGTGCAGGTACCGGGCGGAGAGCAGACCGAGTACGACGGCACAGACTGTGCCGAGCATCGGGGACATGGCGGCGAACTGGTCGCTGGCGCAGCCCCCGGTCGCGTCGCAGGCCCATTGCACGCCTGACGCCTCGTAGCTGGAGATGTGCCACATCATCCAGACCTGCCACACCATCAGCGCGCAGGCGATGACACGCATCGCCTGCGCATAGGCTCTCTGCCGCACTGTCCGCCCTTGCCCTTGCCACGTCCCGGGGCGTCATGACGTGCCCCGACGGACGATATATGTGCTGTCCACACTCTGTCCGTGATCCACAACACTCGACCGGACCCCACCAGGACTCAGTCGGCCCTTTCCAGCGCCTTCGGTACCCAGCGGAGTTGAGCCGCCTCCTGGAACATGGCTCCGCCCTCGTGTCCGTTGAACGGGTAGATCTCGATCTCCTTCTCGCCGCGGTATGCGTTGTGGGCGGCGAAAACCGTGGACGGCGGGCAGGTCTGGTCCATCAGGGCGACGGAGAAGAGCGCGGGGACGCTGCCCCGGGCGGCGAACGACACCCCGTCGAAGTACGACAGGGTGCGCAGGACGGTCTCCTCCTTGCCGCGGTGCATCTTGAGATAGCGGGCTATCTCCGAGTACGGGTTGGCGTCGGTGAGGGTGACGGCCCGTCCGAAGTGGCAGAGGAACGGCACATCGGCGGCGATGGCCGCCAGGTCGGGAACGAGTCCGCCGACCGCGAGAGTGATGCCGCCGCCCTGGCTGCCGCCGAGTGCGACCGTGCGTGCGGGGTCGGCGAGCGGATGGGAGCGGGCCGCTTCCACGGCGCGTACGGCATCGGCGTGGACCCGGCGGTAGTAGTAGCTCTCCGGGTCCTCGATGCCGCGGGTCATGAAGCCGGCGTGGGAGGGTCCGGAGCCGACCGGGTCGGGGGTGTCGCCGACGTTGCCGCCGCTGCCCTGTCCGCGTACGTCCATGATGAAGTGGGCGAAGCCGGCCAGCGGCCACATGCCCCAGCAGTGCGGAAGGCTGCGGCCGCCGTTGTAGCCGTGGAACTGGACGATGAGCGGGAGCGGGCCCTCGGCGTGCGCGGGGGCGCTGAACCATCCCTTGATCGGGTGGCCGCCGAAACCGGCGAACGTGGTGTCCCAGGTGCGCAGTCCGGTCAGCCCGGTCTCCACGGGTTCGAAGGAGACCGCGGGGTCGTGGGCACGGGTCTCGGCCAGGGTCTTCGACCAGAAGGCGTCGAAGTCGTCCGGTTCGTCGATCCGCGGCCGGTAGTCGCGCAGTTCGTGGAGCGGCAGGTCGAACAGGGCCATGGTTCGGGTCTCCTCACGGTGTTGCATGGAGCGGCGGGGCCGGGTGCGGTCCGGTGCGCCCGGCCCCGCCCGGTCAGGGGAGG
>NZ_JBHVWS010000043.1:0-37986 GCF_042882185.1 Streptomyces sp. NPDC058239 | reverse complement strand
CTTGTCTCCGACCGGGGGGTGTGGGTCCGGTCGTCGTTGGCGCGCTTGCTCCTACTCGGCATGGGTTGGGAAGCCCTCTGGGTGTTCTTGGCGGGGGGGGTGCGGGGTGGGCACCGGGCCCCCGCCCCCCGCCCGTTCATGGGATGGGTCAGTCGGTCAGTTGGACGGCCCGCAGGCCGGTGGCGCTCTTGGAGTTGTTGGCGATGGCCGCGCCCCATTCGGACCAGCCGCGCGCCCGCCCGTCGTTGTCGGTGTCGTTGACCACGACGCCGAGTCCGATGGATGCGGTCGGCTTGCCGGCGAGGCCGAGCGAGGCCCACGGCACCGTCACCGTGTAGTGGGTGGTGGTGCCTTCACGGGTGATCTGAGCGGTGCCACCCGGGGTCGGGCCGGCGGACTGGCCGGACGGCGGCCGCCACGTGTAGACCTGCGGCTTGCCGCCGACGAGCGAGGCGCCGACCTCGACGTACTGTCGGCTGCGGCCGGGCAGTTGGGGGGTGACGGCGAACTGGATGCTGTCGCCCTGCCACATGTTCTCGGCGGTGGTGGCGGGCTGGGCCAGGACGTTGTCGGTGATCTCGCCCTTGAGTACGAGCCCGGCCGCGGTGTACTGGGGCCGCAAGGTGCCGGAGAGGTCGGAAGCGCCGTTGTAGCCGCCGGTGTAGTGCAGGGAGCCCTGGGCGGCCACGTCGATGGGTGTGGTGGTGTTCGTACCGGCGGGCTGGACGGCGCCCCAGCCGTTCCAGGTGCCCACGGGGGTCCTGGTGCCGTCGGGGGTGCTGATGTAGGCGGCCGTCCAGTAGCGGTTCCACGGCTTGATGCTGCGCGCGTCCACGGTGTACGAGGTGCTGGACTCGGTGGCGACCTTGATCGGCCCGTCGATGGTGCCCCGGTCCAGATAGGTGGTACCGGAGTTCACCTGCCACTCCAGCTTGGTGAGGTCGAGCGCGGAGCGGGTGCGGTTGTTGGTGACGGTGACCTTGAGCGCGGCGGTGAACGGCGCCGCCTTCTTCACCACCGGGTCGAAGGTGACCTCGGTCGGGGGCACCACCTCCGTGTCGGTGGTGACGCGGCCGAGGGTCACCGGTCCGAATCCGACGGTGCCGCTGACCGAGCGCGTCCCCGTCAGGGCCGAGGTGGGCAGCTCGACGGTCTTGCGGGTGACCTGGCCGGGCTTGGCCGTCAGGCGGTACGTCTCCCCCGCCACGCGGAACTGCACGGGCCACGGCACCGGGAGGTGCCCCTTCGTGCGGTCGACCTTGAGCACCGCCTTGACGGGCTCCTCCGTGTTGGTGCGCCCGGGGAGTTCGAGGGAGTAGGCGGGGGCGGCGACGGACTTGACGCCGGTCACCGCGCCCTTGACGTACAGCACCTTGCCGTCGACCCCGAGCTGCACCTTGCCGCCGGCCGGGGTGTAGGTCTTCGCCCGGCCCAACTGGTCGGTGACGGTGACCGGGCCGGTGGCCGAGAGCTCCACTGTTCCGGGTGTCGTCGCGGTCGTGTACAGCGCCCGGACGGTGTCGGTGCCGGTGCCGAAGCGGTACGAGCGGACGGCGTCTGAACCGGCGTTCTCACGGCCGGCATACGCGCGGCCCGCGAGCTGGCGGATCAGGACGCCCTCGGTGACCACGGACGGCTTGGGCTGCCAGGCCTTGACATCGGTGGTGGGCCGCTTGAACGCGCCGAAGTTGTGTTCCTTGTTGTTGGCGTCGGTGCCGTCGTTGGTGAGGTCGTACCAGTAGTAGCGGTCGACACCCGAGGCGAACGAGAAGATCTGGGCGCGCGGCACATAGGCGGCCTGCAACGCGGGGGTGACGCCGTCGCTGTGGGTGGGGTAACCGTTCTCGGTCATCCACAGCGGGAAGTCCTTGCCTCCCGCCGCGTCCAGATCGGCGCGCACCTGCGGCAGCTTCTCCAGGGCCACCTCGGGCGGGTTCGGGTAGCCGTAGTGGTGGACGCTGAGCGCGTCCATGTAGTCCAGGCCGCCGATCGCGTACAGCCGCTTCAGCCAGTCGGTCGTGAGACCGGCCGTGGCGCCGCCGACGACGGTGGCGTCCGGGACCTTGGCGTGCACCTTTCCGAAGCTCGCCTTGAGCAGCTTGAGGTAGCAGTCTGCGGTGATGCCGCAGGTGCCGTTGTTGAAGCCGGCCGAGTTGTACTCGTTGTAGATCTCGACCTCCTTGGTGGACTGCTGGTACTTCTCCACGACCCCGGCGGTGTACTTGCCGTAGGCCTCCAGCGCCGTGTCGGAGGCCGGTGTCCGGTTGCTGTCGTAATTGACGTTCCGGTAGCCGGAGATGGGCAGGGCGGTCAGGCCCAGCGTCTTGGCGTACGGGATGTGCTGGTCGGTGGAGTAATTGCCCCAGTCGTACTGGCCGGGAGTCTTCTCGATGGCGCTCCAGTTGATGTCGGAACGTATCCCGTGCATGCCCATCAGCTTGACCGAGCGCAGCAGCTTCTGGTCGTCGCCGTCGTTCCACCCGTAGTGGATGCCGGTGCCGAAGCGGGGATCCTTCTGCTCGTGTCCGGCCAGCGCGGTCAGTACGCCGAAGCCGGCGGTACGGGTGGTGGCGCCCGCGGTCGCCGTGAGCGTGTAGTAGCCGCTGCCGAGCGTGGTGACGTCGACGGTGGCCGTTCCGCCCGAGACCGGTGCGGTGCCCGACGCGACGGTCAGGCCCTGGTCATCGATGGCCTTCCAGGCCACCGAGGCCTCGTCGGAGGCCAGGGTGATCTTCGCCTGTCCCTTGATGAAGAGCAGGTCGGGCGAGGTGACGGTGAGGGTACCGGCCGCATGGGCGGCCGGGGCCGTGCGGGGCAGGGGGGCTGCCACCAGCAGGCAGCCGAGCAGGGCGGCGGCGCTGCCCCATGCGGCGGGCCGTCTGGAGCGGCCCATTACTCTGGCCGGTGCCAGGGGACCTGGCCGGATCGTGCCGTTCTGTTCCATCGAGGTGTCCTCTCGATCGGATCGGCGCGGTGCGTCCTTGGGTGGTCCCGGGTGGTGGTGTGCTCCGTCGGCTGTACCCCGGCGGAGCACACCGGTCCGTGTGCCGTCGGCCCGCACCGCTGCCGCCGTCGGCCGGCGCGGACCGGGTCCGCGCGTGTGCCCGGGTGGTGCTCATCCCTTGAGGCCGGTGAAGCCTCCCCCGCCTCGTACGATCTGCCGCTGGAAGATCAGGAACAGCACGACCGGGGGCAGGATGGCGAGCAGCATCCCGGCGATGAGCAGCGACTGTTCCGCCGTTTCCGCGAGGCGCGGCAGCGCGGCGGAGATGGGCTGCTTCTCGGTGTCCGGGATGACGATCAGCGGCCAGAGGAAGTCCTTCCAGGAGTTCATGACCGTCAGCAGGGTCACCACCGCGAGGATCGGCCGCGACATGGGCAGCACGATCCGGCGGAAGATGATGAACGGGCCGGCGCCGTCGACCTTTGCGGCCTCGAAGAGTTCGCGCGGGATGCCGTCGAAGAACTTCATCACGATCAGTACGGTGAAGGCGCTCGCGGCGTGCGGCAGCCAGACGCCCCAGGGGCTGTTGGCGAGCGAGATGCCGAGGCCCGGCAGATCGAGCACGGTGAGGTAGAGCGCCACCAGGGAGATGGAGCCGGGGATGAAGAGGGTGGCGAGCACCATCCACCGTACGGGCGCCGCCCACTTGGGGCGCAGCACGGACAGGACGTAGCCGCCGGTGGTGGCGACGACCAGATGGGCGACGACCGAGCCGGTGACCAGGACCACGGTGTTCCAGAGGTACTGGCCGACCTGGAGTTCGTTCCAGGCGTGGGAGAGGTTGTCCCACTGCGCGTGGTCGGGCCAGAGTGCCAGCGGGTCGCGCAGCAGCTCCTGGGTCGGTGAGACGGCGCCCTTGAAGGTCCAGTAGAGGGGTGCGGCGCCGAAGGCGAGCAGCAGGAGAAGCGAGAGCCCCTGGATGGAGCGGAGCGAGACGCGCACGGAGGTCCGCCGGCGGTCGGCGGTGGAGATGAGTCCGCGTCCGCTCTCCTCGGGGCGGTTCCTGCGGCGGGTGCGAAGGGGGATCTGTACAGCCATCAGTTGCTCCAGCTCTTCGTCGCCCGCAGATAGATCGCCGAGAGCACGCCGAGCACGAGAGCCAGCAGCACGCTGAGCGCGGTCGCCGCTCCGTAGTCGCCGTTCTGGAAGGCGTAGTTGTAGATCAGCATCAGGACAGTGAGGGTGGAGTCCTCCGGGCCGCCGTCCGTCATCACAAAGGGTTCGGTGAAGACCTGAAGGGTGCCGATGATCTGAAGCAGCAGCATGATCAGGATGACCCCGCGCAGCGACGGCAGGGTGATGTGCCAGACCCGGCGCCAGATGCCCGCGGCGTCGATCTCGGCGGCCTCGTACAGTTCGGTCGGTACGGAGCCGAGCGCCGCCAGATAGATGATCACCGTGGAGCCGAAACCGGCCCAGGTGGCCTCCAGGACGATCGACAGCATCGCGGTGTCGGTGGACTGGAGCCAGGGGTACGGGCCGAGGCCCACATGGGCCAGCAGCTGGTTGAACAGGCCGGCGTCCGGGTCGTAGAACCATTTCCAGAGCAGGACGGAGACCACCGGGGGAATGGCCACCGGAAGGTAGGCGAGGATACGGAACAGCGTGCTGCCGCGCCGCAGTTCGGCGATGAGCACCGCGAGGAAGAGCGGTACCGGGAAGCCGATCACCAGGGCGAGCGCCGCGAACAGTGCGGTGTTCTTGACGGCCGTCCACAGCAGCGGGTCCTCCAGCACATGCCGGAAGTTGTCCAGTCCCACCCAGGTGCCGGGGCCGATCAGATTGGTCTGCTCGAAGCTGAGCTGCACGCTCTGGACGATCGGCCACCAGGAGAAGTAGGCGAAGCACAGCACCATGGGCAGGCCGAACAGGATGGTGGTGACACCTCCTTGCCTGACCCAGCGGACGAAGCGTTCCGCCGGGCCGCCGCGACGCGGGGAGGCGGTGTGCGGCGGCCCGTCCGATGTCCGCGTCCGGAGCGCGGAGGGGTCGGCGGAACGGTGTTTCTGTGTCCGGTTCTTCTCGGTGCGGTTCCCGGCGGGCGCCACAGGCGCGTGTGACCTGCTCATTGACGTCTCCTCGCCTCTCCTCGTGCTGTGCTCAGTGCCTGATGTGCCGGACACGCCCTAACTCTGCGCCCGTTCCACCTGGGACTTGACCTGTGAGGCGGCCTTCTTCAACTGCTCGGCCGGGTCGGCGTCCTCGCGTGTCAGTACGGCCTGGACCGCGCTGTCAAGGGCCTTGTAGACGTTCTGTGCCTCGACGGGCGGCTCGATGACCAGCTCGTATTCGGCGAGTGCCTTGCTGTACGGGGCGAAGTGCCCGATCGGCACATTGGCCTGCTTGTCGACTGCGGCCTGGACCGGGTCGGCGATGGCCGGCTTGTAGAACGGGACGCTCGGTACGCCAATGACGGCGCCGTCCTTCTTCTTGGCCGCCGCGTCCTTCTCGCCGAGCGCGACGTCGTACTTGGGGGCGAGGTAGTAGAAGTCGATGAACTTCGCTGCGGCCTCACGCTGTTGCGGGGTGGCTCTGGGACTGATCACCGCGATGGTGCCGCCGGCCAGGGTCCGCCTGCTGCTGCCGTCGGTGGGCATGGCGCCGAGCCCGACGGTGTCCGGGTCGCCCTTGTACTGCTGGATGTAGTGGCCGACCATGCTCGGTCCGGCGATCGTCATGCCGATCTTCCCGGCGGAGAAGTCCTTTTCGACGTCGGTGATGTTGCGCAGTTGGTTCTTGCCCATCGACTGATCCGTCCAGCGCATCTCCTTCAGCGCCTTCAGGGACTTCTCGGCGCCACTGCCGGAACGGTCGAAGGTGTTGGCCCACTTGCCGCCGGACTCCTCCTGCATGCTGTCGCCGAAGGAGTAGGCCATGGCGGTGAGGATCCAGCCACCGGTGTTCTCCTTGGTCATCTGGGCGTAGCCGGTGGCATCGGTCTTCTCGGAGATCGCCTTGGCCGCGGCACGGACCTCGGGCCAGGTGGTCGGCGGCCTGTCGGGGTCGAGTCCGGCCTTCTTGAAGAGATCCCGGTTGTAGACCAGCCCGAGCGCATACTCCTCGGTGGGTATGCCGTAGATCTTGCCGTCCAGGCCCTTCGCGGTGCCGAGCGCGACCTCGTTGAAGCCCTCGCTGTGCTTCAGTCCCTCGAAGTCGGCGGTGAGGTCGGCGATCTGCTTGCGCTTGATCAGGCCCGACATCTCGGTCAGCGGCACCCGGACGATCGTCTCCAGGCTGCCGCCGCCGACCTTGGTCTGGAAGCTCTGCTGGTCGTACTGGTACTCGTTCGTCTTGATCTTGATCTCGGGGTTGGCCTTCTCGAACTCCGCCACCCGCGCATCGAAGGTCTTGAGTGCGGCCGCGTTGGTGGCCGGCGGCCGCCCCGAAACGGTGATGGTCACCGTACCGTCGCCGGCGGTGTCACTGCCGGAACCGGAACACGAGGCAAGCACGCAGACGAGCGCACCCGCGGTGACGCCCGTCAGGGCGATGCGCAGGGAGGGTCTCATCGGGGACTCCATTCAGGGGCAGACCGGAACCGGCTGGAAAGCGTTTTCCAGCCGGGGTCACCTTGCACTGCCCGATATCGCCGCGTCAATGGGTCCGGGGCGGACTTCCGACCGGGGGTCGCACCGCATGCCCCTTGCCCGAGCGTTGACATCGGCTTAGCCTCTGGAAAACGTTTCCCAAGCGTTGCCGGAGATCGTCGGTCCGACGATCGCGAGCTGGAGGACATCCCGTGCACCCTGCCTGGTCGGCCGCCGAGTACGACCGCGCCCTGCTGCGAGCGGCCCTTTCCGAGGGCGACCGCTGCTGGGACTCCGAGGCGAACCTGCTGCAGGTCGAAGCCCCGTACAACCCCATCCACACCCATATCAAGGGCGGCCTCGCGCACCCCACCCGCAACTCCCTGCAGTACGCGCTGCTCCTGCTGGAACGGGACGGTGACGGCGACGGCGAGCGCGCCCACTCCGTGATCCTGCGGATCGCGGAGCTCCAGGACCGGTCCACGGAGAGCGCCACCTACGGCATCTGGGGCTATTACGCCGAGGAACCGGCAGCGATGATGGACCCCGCCGACTGGAACTGGGCGGACTTCCTCGGTATCCAGCTGCTGCTGGTGCACGCCCGGCACGGCGACCGTCTGCCACCCGCTGTGCTGCGTGAACTCCGGGAGTCGGTACGGCACGCGGCGGCGTCGATCGTCCGCCGGAATGTCCACATGACGTACACCAACGTCGCCGTGATGGGCACGTTCGTCGCGCTTGCTGCCGGGAGGCTCCTCGACGACGAGGCGCTGTTCGCGTACGGCAGGGACCGCATGGTGCGGCTGTGCGAGGCGATCGACAGCACCGGCAGCTTCACCGAGTTCAACAGCCCGTCCTACTGGGGTGTCGTGCTCCAGACGCTGACCCTGATCAGGGAACACATCCGGGACGAGGAGGTGCTGGATCTCAACGACCGGCTGCACGACCGGCTCTGGCTGCACTTCCTGGCCCGCTGGCACCCGCCGACCCGTCAGCTCTCCGGCCCCATGGCCCGCTGCTACAGCAACGATCTGGGCGTGCCACCGTTCCTGGTCAAGGCGGTACGCGGTGTGCTTGGCACCCCGGAGATCGGCCCTGTCCGGGGGGAGATGTCGATCGGTGTGCACGCCTGTGTGGACTACCGCATGCCCGACTGGGCCCTGCCTCGGCTGCTGGCACTGGAGGGTGAGCGTGAGCACCGGGAGCTCTTCGCCGAGAGTCCTTCCCCGGAGACGGGAACCACCTGGCTGGACGCGGTCACCACACTGGGCAGCGTGAACCACCAGGACACCTGGCTGCAGCGGCGCCCGCTGTTCGGCCACTGGGTGCGCCCCGACGGCTCCCCCGGGCATCTGCACGTCCATCTGATGAAGGACGACGGGGCGGAGGACTTCGATTTCGCGTCCGGTGTGCTCTCGACCGTGCAGAGCGGCCCGCACGTGGCCTGGCTGACGGGTTTCGCCTGCCCGGCGGGCGACCGGCACCACCACCTCGACATGATCGAGCCGGGTGACCGGTTCCGGGCGCGGTCGCTGCGTCTGGTGGTGGACGTGATCGGTGCGCCGCCGGTAGCGGAGACGTCCGTGGTCGACGGCGGTGTCGACCTCGATCTGGGGACGGCACGGCTGGGCTTCAGCCTGGCCGGGGGCAGTTTCGGCGGCCGTACGCCGACAGCACGGCTGGTCCCGCTCGCTGACGGGGTACGGATCGAAGTCGTCCTTTTCGAGAGCGCGACCCCGGTCGAGCTGGACTGGGCGGCGTTGGGCGACACATTCGCGGCGGGCACCCTCTCCCTCGTGCCGGCCGGTACGGAGCAGGGTGGGGAGCCGGTGCCGGATCCCGAGGTGGATGTGGTCGGCGACTGCGCCGAGGTGTGCTGGACGACCCCTCAGGGACGCCGCCTGACGGTGCGCGGCGGCCGGTCGGTCGTGTCCCGCGAGGAGCACGCCGCGCTGCACTCCGCGACGGTGGACGGCGCGGCACCGCCGTCGCCCCGCCTGTCGGAGTCCCGGCTGGTGCCGTAGACACCCAAGGAGCTCCGCTTCGGCCGGGGGCCGGAGCGGAGCTCCCCCGGCAGGAGCCGACGAGATCACGGCGCTCCGCGCCGCACCGCGCCGGCTTCACCATCGACTGGGAAACCGTCAGCGCCGTCTGCCCACAGGACACGGACGAATGGAAGGACCGCCATGCGATCCGGCTGGAGTCGAAGGCACGATCTCCCAGGCCGTACGCGTCACGGGCCTGCGCCGCACCCGCTACCGCGATCTACCCGCGACTCGCCTCGGCCACGTCTTCGCCGCCACCGCACGCAACCTCATCCGCATCGGCCGACGGCTGACCGGCACCCCACTCGGCGGCACCCGCACCTCCCACCTCGAAACCGTGATGCTCGCGGTCTGACCAGCCGAACCAGGCATTCCTCAGCAGAGTCCTGAAGGCCGGAATTCCCTGCGGGGATCAGGGATGGTTGATGCCACATCGGCGGTGCCGTGCCGTGACGGGCGCAGCCGGTCCAATGGTCCGGCCTGCTCGCGGGTGCTCACTGATTCGTGCATTCGTGTCAGAGGGCCGTGTCGGGACCGCCATTGGTGACGCGGCGCCTGCGGGCCGCCAGGAGGCCCGCACCTGTCAGGACGGTCACGCCCGCGAGTCCGCCGATGCAGGCCAGGACCGCGGAGCTGGTGCCCGTCGAGGCCATGAGCGACTTCGCGGGTGTTCGGTCTCCGGCGGCCTGCCGGATGAGATCGGCGACGACATCGGGGTGCGACATCATCGCGACATGGGAGGAGGCGACCTCGACCGTGTGCGACTTGGCGCGCTTGGCCTCGAATCGTTCGAGATCCGGGGCGATGGCCTTGTCACGGGTGGCCACCAGTGCCCAGGACGGAATGGTCTTCCAGGCCGCCGCGGCTGCCGTTTCCATGAACGCGGCTCCGTTGATGGGGCGCTGGGTGGCGGCCATCACGGCCGTGGTGCCCGGCGGCACGTCCGCCGCGAAGACATCGTGGAACCTGTCGGGCTGGATGTACAGATCGGTCCCCTCCTTTCCGTCGGCCTCCGGGAACGGCACCGGCTCCAGAGCCGCATTCAGCTCGCTTCCCGCGAACTTGGCCGACAGATCCGACAGCCTCTCCCCCTTGTCCGGCATGAGCGCGGACACGAACACCAGCGACTTCACTTGCGGATTCCCCGCGGCGGCATTGCTGATCACCGCACCGCCGTAGGAATGCCCCGCCAGGACGATCGGGCCCTTGATGCTCTTCAGCAGACCGGCTATGTACGCGGAGTCACCGGCGAGCCCGCGCAGCGGATTGGCCGGGGCCATGACCTTGTATCCGTCACGCTGCAGGCGTTCCACCACACCGTTCCAGCCCGAGGCATCGGCGAACGCGCCGTGTACCACCACCACTGTGGGCTTGGCGCCGGCCGGATCGGCACCGCCATCGGCTGCGACAGGTCCGGCGGCCGTGGCAAGGGCGGCCGCGGTGAGCGCCACGGCGACGGTCTGCGCGCGCCGCCCGCGTGTCCGCTTCCGCGGGGCGAGAAAGGTCGAGACGGTCATGCTGTTCTCTCTTCGTCGAGGAGCGGTTGGGTGGGCTCAGCGTTGCCAGGCCCGGCCCCAATGGCGCGACGCGCGAAGCGAGGGAGTGAAATCGGGCGACCGTTCGAGTGAGTGATACGCAACACAGAGTGACGGGGCGGTATGTGCCGTGCCGTGCCGATCAGCTGTACGGGGAGCGGAGGGGCACCGGGTGAGGTATCCCGGAAGCATGGCTTCCTGGCGGTTCCTGCAGTCGCTCCGAAAGACCCGAAGGCGCAGGAACGCTCTCGTGGCGATGCCGTTCGCGCTGATCGCCGTCGTCACGGTGGTTGACGTCATCGCGCCGCCGGATGTGCATCTCGGACCATTCCTGGTGGCGGCTCCTGCGGTGGCTGCCTCGTTCACCGGGCCGCGCATGACCGCCTTCGTCGGTGCGGTCGCCGTGCTGGCCCAATCCCTGGTGGCCGTCGTGCGCACCAGCCTCAACGACCTCAATCACACCTACCAGATCATCGCGCTCGTTCTCATCTCTGTCTTCGTCACCTTCTTCGCCCACCTGAGAGAACGGAACGAGCAGGCGGTGTCCCAGCTCCGTTCGGTGGCCGAGGCGGCGCAGCGAGTGGTGCTGCGACCGCTGCCCAGGCGCAGTGGACCCCTGCGCATCGCCTCGGTCTATCTGGCTGCGGAGGCGGAGGCGCAGATCGGGGGCGACCTGTACGCGGCCGCCCGCACCACCGACGGGACCCGCATGATCATCGGTGATGTACGCGGTAAGGGACTGTCCGCGATCGGCGAGGCAGCCAGCGTCCTGGGTGCCTTCCACGCTCTTTCCCGCCAGGAGTCGCAGCTGCCCGATCTGGTGGCGCATCTGGAGGCGAGCATCGCGCTGGACGAGAACGACGCCGATCACGAAGGCCGGGACGACGACCAGGACCCCGCAGAGTCCTTTGTCACCGCGGCCGTTCTCGACATCCCCGATGCCGCCACCGAGCTCCACCTGGTCAGTTGCGGTCATCCACCGCCGCTCCTGCTGCGCGCGGGAGAGGCGATCCCGCTCAGAGTACGAGCGCCCGCCCCGCCGCTCGGTCTGGCGCACCTGCTGGTCACCGAACACACGGCGGAGGCGTTCAGCTTCGACGTCGGCGACACCCTGCTTCTGTACACGGACGGTGTCATCGAGTCCCGGGACCGGTCAGGGGACTTCTATCCGCTCGCGGAACGGGCCGCATCGCGGTGCGGCCGGTGCCCGGACTCCCTGCTGGCATCTCTGTGTGCCGACCTCGTCCACCACGCCGGCGGCCGCCTGGGTGACGATGCGGCAATGGTCGCCATCCAACGGCTTCCGGCCTCCGGGTGACGCCGCCTGCCCGCACCGCTCAGGTCTGGCCGCCTCGCAGCCGGCGCGATACGGCACGCAACCAGGGATGATGTTCGTGCAGTCGCGCCGAGTGCCGGTCGAGCTCCTTGCCCAGGCGTTCCGTGCGCTTGTCGATGTCGAGCTCGTCCAGAATCCGGTCGACCTCGGCGAGCAGGGCTCCGTGCAACTGCCACTGCCTGGGATGTTCCTGGACATCTTCGAGGAGCAGGTTCGCCACCCGGTCCCTGGTCGCGCGACTGACGGCGAGTGCGCGGGCGAGCCGGTCCTCCGCCTCCTCACCGTTCTCCGCGACCGGAGTGGTGATCAACTCCGAGAAGCTCTCGATGGCACCGGCCATCTGTCCGAACAACTCCGTCAGGGATTCGGCCACGTCGGCGGGGAACAGCGTCTCCTCGGTACGGGCCTTGGCCAGGTCGGTCAGGGTGCGTGACAGCACCCGCAGCACCACGGCGCAGATCTCCAGGGTGTCCAGACCGGTACGCAGCACGACCCGGTACAGCAGTCCCTGCCGGACACGCGGGTTGAGCGTGAGGCCTTCCTCGGCCTGCCGCAGCGAGGCGTCGACCTCCACGATGTCGTGGTCCAGCCGGCGGGCTTCGTGGAGCCGGTCGGCCGCCCGCTGGACGGAGGTGTGACCTCCCACGTCCTGTCCCATCGCACGGAACATGTGTCCCATCGCGCGGGCCAGACTGTCGATGGAGGCACCCGCGGACTGCACCCACACGGGTGGCGCGAAGAGCAGGTTGAACAGCATTCCCACGCCCGCGCCGATCAGCGTCTCCAGCACTCGGTCCCATGCTGTGGAGGCGACCTGCGAGACGCCCAGCACGAGCATCGCGCTGATCGCCACCTCTGGTACGAACTCGTCGACCCGCACCAGCCGCCCGATGATCAGCGAGGCGAAGATGGTCAGTCCGAGGCTCCACCAGTTGAGTCCCACCAGGGAGCTGAGCGCACTGGCGATGAGTACCCCGACGATGACGGAGTTCACCCGGCGGATCCCCGTGGTGAGGGTCGCGTAGAGGGTGACCTGCACGACGAGGAGTGCGGTGAGCGGTGCGGTGAGCGGTGCCGGATGCGGAAGGGTCCACACCGCCACGACGTAGGCGATGACGGAAGCTGCCGTGGAACGCAGGGTCTGCGCTCCGACGGGCTCGGTCGTACGCCGGACGAGCTTGATCACGGGTTCGGATACTCGTGCCATCTCCTTCCCATGCCCGCCGGTACGCCGCCACAGCGCCTCGGCGCACCGAACCCCACCGTACGGACGTGCCGATGGGCGGAGCTGCGGATGTCGTGGCTCAGGAGCGCGGTTCGAGAGCGCCGATCAGTTCCCTGCCCGAGGCGGTGGCCCGCGCCCGCCACGGTGCCAAGGGTGAGGTGGACGAGCGGTTCCTGGCCCCGCCCCACCAGTCCGGCAGTACGCCCGGACGAAGGGGTTCGTGGTAGCGGTGGGTCACGGCGTACGGCGGGGGATCGAGGGAAGCCGGCAGGCGCGTCAAGTGCGGGGACGCGTGGAGCCGTTCCGCGATGCCGGGACCGTACGAGTCGAGCACGGGACGCAGCAGTGCGTCGGTGGACCGCGCGAACTGCGCAGCGGAGACCGCGACCTGGGCGTGCGGCCGCCGCCGTAGCCGAGCAGCTGCGCCGGGGCCGGCTGGACGCGGTGGCCACGCCCGTTGCCGCGGGTTCCGAAGGCTCGACTGAGAAGGCCTGCCACCGCCTCGGCTGACCTGCCTTCAGCGTTGCGTTTCCTTGCAGCGAGCAGCAGCCCATCGACCTGGTCCGGTCGGAGTATCCGGTCGGGCGGCAGGGGTGCGTGGCTGCATAGGTGAGATCCGGCAGCGCATGTTGGCGGATTTCGGCAATAGCCGATACCTGGCAGGCGTTGGAATGTCGGTGAGAAGTAGCAGCGGGCCGTGTCTGACTAGAGGCATCGCAAAGTGGTCGGGCTGGGAAGTCAGGGGCGAACGGCGCGGACGTGGCCGGCTGAGAGATGGAGTTCATACGGCAGGCAGCAGTCGGAGCAGAGGGTTGCGACGAGGGTTCCGCAGGCGCACAGCTGGTTCATTCCGCCGTCCGGGGTCGCTCCGCAGCAGGCGGCAGATGCATGCTGCAGCTCCAGGCCGCGGGCGTCGCCCGGGTTGATGACGATGTTGCTTCGCGGGCCCTGCGACGCCAACGGCTGCCCGTGCACGTTGCTTTTCGTCCCTCGGCGGGGCATCACCGGTCCGGGCGCCTCGGCGACGACCAAGGGTGCACCGTACGGCTCCGTCTCGATCGCATAGCGGCCTGACGGCACAGTCGCCGGCGAGGGACCCGGCTCATCGGCGTCCCACCATGCGTAGTACGGAGCCACGGGAACGACGGGCAGACGTGTGAGCGGCCCCGTCAACGGGACACCACATGTCGCGCACACGAACACCACCGCGTCGGTCTCTGTGGCCGCGTCGGTGATGCCGGCGGTGGCCTGAGCAGGCGGGTCTGCACGCCTGTGCTCCGGCTTGCCGTCGCCCAGATCCTGGTCTCGCTGATCGTGCATGCGCTGACCGTACGCGACACGCTGCCAGACTCGGCCGCCGCTCTGCCAGGGCAGCGCACGACATTCGGCGACATCGTCTTCCTCGTCAGTGGGGTTCTCTCTCCCTTGGGCAAGAGACGCTCTCGCCACTGACCGACCAAGCCAGGCTGCGGCACGGCAATGGCCGACAGGCTGACCCAGATGCTGACCCGCTTGGAGAATTACAGGTCAGGGCAACGGTCTCGGAACCTGGGTCCTTTACGGCCTCAGTACTCCAGCCTGGCGCTCTGCCGGAGCGCACTCGATCACGTGAGCATGAAGCCGGGAGCGTGCTCTCGCGTCACGGCAACGGGCGTGTGAGCCAGACCACTTCACCGTTGTCTTCCGTGGAAACGTGATCCCGCTCGAACCCGAGCTTCTCAAGGACACGGAGCGACGGTGTTCCACGCGCCGACGGTCGACCAGAGCCGTTTCCGCCCGGTCGCGACAGCGGCATCGAGCACCGCGCCGGCCGCCTCGGTGGCGTAGCCACGCCCATGCGCGCGCTGGAACAGCTCATACGCGATTTCAGGCTCCTCCACAGTGGAGCGGCCGATGATCAGCCCGCAGTAGCCGATGAAGTCGCCTTCGTCGCGGCGCTGGATGGGCAACAGGGCGATCCCCGTAGTCGCCGTCGCGGTGAGCAGTTCCGCGATGGACGTCCGGATGTGCTCAACCATGGGGGTTCCCTTGCCGCGTTCGGAGAGGAGGGCGCAGAACTCAGCGGCGTCCGACTCGGCCCACGGCCGCAGTATCAGCCGCTCGGTCTCAAGGTGGAACGGCATCGTGTCGTACGTAGTCATGCCCTCACCTTGCCCCACGGAGCATCACGAACTACAGCTGGAGTACTCCAGCCGGACATCTTCATTCGTGCTGGTCAACGGCTTGGGCGTGGAGAGTGCAGCGGGCTGGAATGAGGGTGGGGCGGTCTTTGCCGGGTCGTCCCGCGAAGGTGTGGCCGCGCTGCTCGTAGTGGCAGCGGCGGGCGCGTGCTTGGTGGCGGCGACGCCAGTGGGACCACGTCACGGCATGGTCGCGGTCTGGAGCACGGCGGCGGGGTCCAACTGCCGACAGACGTCAAAACCTGGACCGGCACCTGCCCCACCTGCCGACAACCCACCCCATGGCAGCCCTACGACACCACCTGACAAAGCCGGCGATCTGGCGGGGTAAGCTGGCATTCCATGGCAATAAGCTCCTCCCTGTGGTCCTTTGCCCTAGTTGTAGGGCTTCTCACTCTGACTCCCGGACTCGACACGGCGCTGATCTTGCGCACGTCGGCCCTCGGCCGGCGCAGGAGAGCCTGGGGCGTCGTCCTCGGAATCCAGACCGGCACCCTGGTGTGGGGTGCGTTCACCTCCCTCGGAGTGACCGCACTTCTCACGGCTTCCCACCTCGCCTACACCGCGTTGCGCTGGGTCGGCGCCGCCTACCTGATCTGGATGGGGGCCCGCATGCTCCGGGACACCTTCCGGGGGCAGCCCACGCCGGACGCGGACGATTCACTTCTGGCCGCCGGTGCGGACTCGGTCAGCGGCGGCTGGCGGCAGGGGACGCTCACCAACCTCCTGAACCCGAAGATGGGCGCCTTCTACGTCGCCGTTCTGCCCCAGTTCATCCCCCCAGGCACCGGCCACTTCACCATGGGCCTCCTGCTCACGACGGTGCACATCCTCATCGGTCTGCTCTGGTCTGCCGTCCTCATCGGCTTCGCTCGCGTCCTGCACGGCTGGCTCCGCAAGCCCCACGCCCGCCGCCTGCTCGACCGGATCACCGGCACCGTCATCGGTATCTTCGGTATCAGGCTGGCACTCAGCAACTGACGATCCGAAGGTCAGGGTCCAGCGACCTGCTCAGCACCGGACCCAGATCAAGATGTACGCGACGTGGAGTGCAGCCTGGTAGGCGATGGCGAGTTTGTCCGTCCGCAGGTTCTCCAGCCGCAGGTTCTCCAGAACAACCGGCGGGGGCAGCCCACGCCGCTCGGTCCGGCGGTGCTGCATGCGGCAGCCGTGCCGCGACGACGGCCACGGCCCATCGGGACCGCAGGGCAGGAACGGCGACCATCACGCCCAACACCAGCACACCGAGAACGGTCGAATAGGGAAAGAGCACCATGGGCATCGCGAGCGGCGTTCCCGCGTCGAGTCCCGTCAGCCGAACAACGAGCAGAGCGGCGGGTGCGGCAAGCGCGACGCCACAGCCCAGCAGCCCCCATGCTCGTCCGCGTCGGCCGAGTGTCCGCCGCCGGTCCGCGTCACGCGGGGCGTCAGTAACCGTGCCTGTCATTCGTCCCCACTCCGGAGTCGTGCCCGGCGAGATGATCGTGATCACCGGTTCCCGGTACCTGGACGTCGGCACGGGCGCGCATGGTTCCGGTTGCAGACGCCTGCCAGACCCTTCTGCCACAAGCATCCCGCTGCTGCCCTGGCAAGTACCCCAGTGCTGTCAAAGACTCATGAATGAAGCCAGGGCAGAAGCGGGCGGCGATCTGGGCTGAGAGGTGGAAGACGCGCAGGAGTCGGCGGTGGTAGCGGTGTGGCCGGCATCCGTCCCCGCCCAAAGCTCGGGCACCCGAGCCTCCCTCGTCGATCGGTTGACTGGTCCCTGCAGACGACCACACCGACGTGTCCTTACGAAGCGATCTCTGTTGCTCATCCCAATGAGTGGCCGTGTCGTCGCGGGGCACTGGGCGGCCAATCAGTCAAAGCCACAACCACGGCATGAGCGCTCTGAAGCCACACCCGGGCCCCCGGGTCTCCCGATCGTACGAAGAACCGGAATCAACCCGCCAACAAGGTAAGGAGCGCTCCGGTTGGCCACACTGGGCACCTCGGTTGGCCGCCCCGCAGCGAAGGCTGAAGGGCTTGTCGGTCGTTGGGAGTAGGACCGGCGCCCCATGTGTGCCCCGAGCCTGCTGGCTAGGGTCGGCACTCATGCAGAACACGGAATTCGTTCGTCGCCAGGTGGCGGAACGTAGGCGCGACGCTCTGGAACGGCTCGCCACAGAGCGCGACGTATGGGTATCAACAGCTCACCCTGATCACGGGCCGCACCAGGTGCCGCTGTGGTTTTCATGGGACGGTCGAGCGGTGTGGATGTGCACCAGCGCAACTTCCGTGACCGCGCGGAACGTCCGCAAGGAACCACGGGTGCGCCTGTCGCTGCCGGACACCTTCGATGTGGTGCTTCTGCAGGGCGAGGCGGAGTGCTTCACCGACCAGGACGTGCCCGCAGACGCAGCGGACGCGTTCACCGGCAAGTTCGGGTGGGATCCGCGCACGGAGAATGGTCCCTTTCTGTATGTGCGCGTGGTGCCGAGGACTGTGCGTGCCTGGCGAGGCGAACCAGAGCTGCGCGGCAGAGTCATCATGCGTGACGGAACGTGGCTGGAGTAGCGGCCGTTATGGGTGGATGGCCTCTCCGTCCCGGTCATGCGGGCCGCTTCTGAGCGTCACGGTGGCCAACTGAAGCGCTCAATGGCCAAGTGAGAGGAATCGTCAAGACCTGCGGGTCGGCGTGTCGTTCGGCTTGTTGGTTGTGTCCTCCTTTAACGGCAAACTCGTCCCATCCGAGGAGTGGAAGGCGGTGCCAGCCTCGACCGGCGCGTGCCCACCGATGTGTCTGGAGTTGCGATGAGCTTGACCGCCGACGACCACCTGGCGATACGCGAGGTGATCGCGCTCCATGGTCACCTGAGTGACGCCGGCACCTGTGAACGATTCGACGAGGTGTTCACGCCCGATCTCGTGGTTGACGCCACCGCTCTTGGACTGGCTCCGCTGCCAGCACCGGACCCATCCCGGCCGCGCATCGATATGTACATCGCGGCCGCACATCGTCACGGGCCTGACGGCCCGCTTGCCCACCATGTCACCAATGTCATCGTCCGTGAGGACGGCGACGGCGCCCGGGCCTGGTCGAAGGGCATCGCCTTGAACCAGGACGGCTCGGTTGCCGGCTTCACTTACGAGGATCAGCTCGTGCGAACGAGTCAGGGCCGGCGCATTGGGCACCGAAAGGTCTCAGCTCGTCGTGAGGCTGCGCGTGGGGTCGAACCACTCGTTCTGCCCGAGGAAACAGCTGATGAGCAATAGCCAAGATCGGTAAATCAGTTGACCTGGGTCAGGCTGCGTAGGCTTCGGGGCGTTCGATGAGGTGACCGTTCTCGAAGCGGGCACCGGCCCGGATACCACTCCAGCAGGCCCGCCCGTCCACGCGCGGGCCTGCGCCGGAATCCGAGTTGCTGGTCAGCTCAGATCGTGAGCCGGAGAGCGTTCGGCATCCGTGCCGTCCCTGGTCTGCCGCGCCGTCGCGACGGGCTTCGGCGCGGCGGGTTCGGGCAGGGTGCGGAACAGCAGCCAGCTCAGGGCGGGCATCAGGATCAGGGGTGCCAGGGCGGTACGCAGGGAGGTCGCGTCGGCCATGCCGCCGATGAGCGGGCTGACGAGGCCGCCGATGCTGACGGTCAGCCCGAGCGTGACTCCGCTGGCGGTGCCGACGCGGGTGGGCAGGTAGTCCTGGCCGAGGGTGACGTGCAGGGAGAAGGGGACGTACAGGCCGGCGGAGGTCAGTGCCACGAACACGTAGAACGCCGGGCCGGGGACGAACACGGTTCCCGCGACGGCGGCGATCGTGACGAGGTAGGACCAGCGGGCTACGGTGACCCGGTCCCAGCGGTTGGCCAGGCTGCCGCCCAGTACAGAGCCCAGCGCGCCGCCGACGTAGAGCAGGAACAGTGCCGCGGTGCCGGATGCCATACCGCCGCCCGTACGCTGCCGGGCGTAGAGCGAGATGAACGTGCTCAGACCGACGAACACGATGGACCGGAAGACCACGGCCAGCGACAGCTTCACGAACGACGCCTTGTCGTCGGCGCCCACCGCAACCGCGGTGTTGGAGTCGCCGAAGGCTGTCGTCTTCTGCAGTGCGCGCAGGACGGGCAGGCACAGCACGCTGCCTGCGAGGGCGGGCAGGACAAGCAGCGGCGACAGGCGCAGCCCGCCGGAGGTCGCGAGCGGGGTGACCATGAGCGGCGCGGCGGCGAAGCCGATGTTGCCGCCGACGGAGAACCAGCCCATCGCGCTGTGACTGCCCTCGCTGACGAGCCGGGCGACGCGGGCGGACTCGGGATGGTAGGCGGCTACCCCGACACCGGACACCGCCACGAACACCAGCGTCAGGACGTAGGAACCGCTCAGGCCGCTCAGAGCGATCCCCAGTCCGCCGAGGATCGTGCTTACCGGGAGGAGCCAAGGCATCGCCCAGCGGTCGGTGAGCACGCCGAACACCGGTTGGGCCACCGAGGACAGCACCGACGCGGCGAGCACGATGCCCGAGACCGCGGCGTAGCTGTAGGCACGCTCGGCTACGAAGAACGGGACGAGAGAGGCGACCGCGCCCTGGTAGATGTCCACACAGGCATGGCCGACCGACAGCAGAGTGATCGATCTGTTTCTTGACACATCGCCATGCTCACCGCCGGACAACATGTCGCGCTTCCGATAAATTGCCAACCAATGACAGAAATCCGCCACGAGCCCATAGCGCCGACCCGCACCCAGTGGCTGGCGCCCGGGGCCGCCATCGACGCCCACCGCCACGACGACCACCAGATCGTCTACGCGGGCCGCGGAGTGCTGGCCGTGACGACCACCACCGGCACGCGGATCGCGCCGGGCACCCGCGCCATCTGGGTACCGGCCGGCACCGTGCACGCCCACCAGGCCCACGGCGAACTCGAACTCCACCTGGTCGGCCTGCCCGCGAGCGACAACCCACTCGACCTGGACGAGCCAACCGTGCTCACGGTCGGGCCGCTCCTGCGGGAGCTGATCCTCGCCTACACCCACACCCCGCACGACGACAGCCCCGAACGCGGCCGACTGCGGGCCGTGCTGCTCGACCAGCTGCGGGCCTCACCCCAGCAGCCCCTGCACCTGCCCAGCCCAACCACCCCTCAGCTCAAGGAAGTCTGCGAGATCCTGTGCACGAACCCGGCCGACGACCGCACCCTCGCCGCACTCGGCAGGGAAGTCGGCGCCAGCGACCGCACCCTCTCCCGCCTCTTCAAAGCCGACCTCGGCATGACCTTCCCGCAATGGCGCACCCAACTGCGCCTGTACCACGCCCTGGTCCTGCTGGCCGAGAACACCCCGGTCACCACCGTGTCCCACCTGTGCGGCTGGTCGTCCGCCAGCGCCTTCATCGACGTCTTCCGCCGCACCTTCGGACACACCCCAGGAGCACACCAGTCCCGCCGACAGACAGGTTGACTTTCACATCGGCCCCGCCCCGCCCCGGGCCGCCGCTCGGCAGCCGAGCCGACTCCGTCTCGCCAGATGCGGAAGTTCCCTGACCTCGTCATTTCGGACCGCGTGATGAGACATCGTGGGTGCGGCCGCGCTTGTCGAATGACCGGCCGGATGAGATACAGCCGGCTGTGCATCGGCTGTAGCCATCACGGAGGCGCGGTTGCGCTCCACAGACCTCTGGGTCACGCCCAGTTGGGCAGCCACGGCGCGCGTCGTCTTCAGCTGCTTCATCAGGAAGTCGATGCGGCCCTGGAGGGTCTTGGGCGGCTCCCGGGTGAACGCCTCCTGGTCGGCACGCTCGATCGCATCCTCGATCTCCCCCACCGGTTACTCCCCTTCGATCAGCGGGTCGGGGTCCTTGCCGTTGCGGTGCAACTTGGCGGCACCGAGGCCGGACTCGCGCAGTGTCCACTGCACCAGCTCCGGGATCGTGGTCGCCGGGCAGTCGAGCACGATGCCGTCGACGCCGCACGCGGAGCCGTCGCCGTCCAGCACGGCGAGCGGGCCGTGCGGGAAGCGCGGATCGGTCGCGGCCTTCTTCACGGCCGGGCGTCGCGACGTCGCTGCCGGGCGGGCGGGGCGCTCAGGCGTGGCCGGGGCGGCGGGCGCCTGCGGTGCCGCTGTCTCCTTCGGCGCGGGCTGGGCCGGGGCGGTGAACGTCTCCGGCACCGGCTGCGGCGCAGGAGCCGGTGCGGGCGCGACGGCGGGGGGGTGGTGCCGTCCTTGGGGTACTTGGCCACTCAGCCGTTCGGCAGCCGCGGGTACGCCTCCAGGCGCGGCGACTTCGGCTCGGAGCGGCAGTTCTCGTAGTTCTTCACCGTCTGCGTCGACGTCTTGAGCGCGGCCGCGAGGCGGGCCTGGGTGATGCCGGCGGCCTCACGCAGCCGGGTGCGCTCCGCCGGGGGCGGGAGCTGCGGCTCCTCCGCCAGCAAGGCGTCGATGTTCGCGAACAGCTCTTCCTCGGATGCCATATGTCTCTACCTCCACCATGAACACAGCAGCTTTCACCCCGTTCTTTCACCCGATCGGATTTGATTTCCGGCGAGGTGTGACGCCGACCGATAAGTTGGCCATCTCGATCCGTAGTTGGCCATCGCCCCGTTTCGACTGCCCAAGACAGGCTCAAGCGCCTGTCGGAGGCTCACCCTCTCGTCTCAGTTCGGTGACCCGCGTCACACCCGGCTCCTGTCAGCAATCGGGGCGCCGTCTCGTTCAAGGGGCACGCGAACGAGACAGGAGCAACGCCATGAAGCACCGCATCGTCGTACTCGGCGCCGGATACGCCGGGGCCTTCGCCGCCGGAAACCTGGCCCGCCGACTCTCCCCCGCCGACACCGAGATCACCGTCGTCAACGCCGTGCCCGACTTCGTCGAGCGGATGCGGCTCCACCAGCTCGCGATCGGCCAGGACCTCGCGTTCCGCAAGCTCGCCGACGTTTTCGCGGGCACCGGGGTGCGGCTGCGCCTGGCGCGCGTCACCGGCGTCGACCCCGAGCGCAGGACCGTCGCCGTGACCGGCGAGGACGGCGACGGCGAGCTCGCGTACGACACGCTTCTCTATGCACTCGGCAGCTCGGTCGCCCACCATGGCGTCCCCGGCGTGGCCGAATACGCCTTCGATGTGACCGGCCGGTCCTCGGCGCTGCGTCTGCGCGAGCGCCTGGCCGGCCTGGGCGAGGGCGGCACCGTGCTGGTCGTCGGTGAGGGACTGACCGGCATCGAGACCGCCACCGAGTTCGCCGAGTCCCGGCCCGACCTCTCGGTCGCGGTCGCCGCCCGCGGCGAGTTGGGCGCCTGGCTCTCCCCGAAGGCCCGCCGCCACCTGCGCCAGGCCTTCGACCGGCTCGGCATCACCGTCCACGAGCACACCGGCATCGAAGCCGTCGAGCCGACACGGGCGATCGCCGCAGACGGTACGTCCATCCCGGCCGAGGTGACCGTGTGGTCGGCCGGGTTCGCCGTGCACCCCATCGCGGCCGCCAGCTGCCTGGAGGTCGCCGAGACCGGCCAGATCGTCGTCGACCGCACCATGCGCTCGGTCTCGCACCCGGACGTCTACGCCGCCGGTGACTGCGTCTACGCGATCGGCGAGAATGGCCGGCCGCTGCCGATGTCCTGCGCCTCGGCCGGCTTCACCAACATGCAGGCGACCGCCGCGATCATCGCGCGCCTGACGGGCCGCGAAGTCCCGACCACCGGGCTGAAGTACTACGGCAACCACATCAGCCTCGGGCGGCGGGACGCGATCTTCCAGATGGTGGACGGGGACGTCCGGTCGAAGTCCTGGTACCTGGGCGGCCGGACCGCCGCGCGGCTCAAGTCGGGCGTGCTCATGGGGGCCGGGTGGGGCATCGCCCACCCGACCTTCGGCATGCCGAAGCGCAAGCGCCGCCTGGCCAGCGCACCGGACCGGTCCGATGCGCGGGTCGCCGCATAGGCTGCTCCGCATGGACAGCGTCGCCATCGATCGGTTCGAGGCCAGCCGGGGCCGGCTGGCCTCGCTCGCGTACCGTCTGCTCGGCTCGGCCGCCGACGCCGAGGACGCCGTGCAGGACACGTTCCTACGCTGGCAGGCCGCAGACCGCGAACGTGCCGAGGTACCGGAAGCGTGGCTGACCAAGGTAGTCACCAATCTCTGCCTCGACCGGCTTCGCTCGGCGCACGCGCGCCACGAGCGAGCGGCCGGTGCCTGGCTGCCCGAGCCGCTCCTCGATGGCGACCCGATGCTCGGCCCGGCCGACACCTTCGAGCAGCGCGAATCGGTGTCCTTGGCCGTACTGACCCTCATGGAGCGCCTCTCGCCGGTCGAGCGGGGCGTCTACGTCCTGCGTGAGGCCTTCTCGTACAGCCACGCCGAGATCGCCGGGATCCTCGGCATCACCGAGTCCGCGAGCCAGCAGCATCTCCACCGGGCCCGAATCCGGGTCGCCGCCGAGCGCCACCGCGGCCGCGAGGCCGACCCCGCGTCCGCGCGCCGGGTCGTCGAGGAGTTCCTCGCCGCCGCCACGTCGGGGCGCACCGAACGGCTGGTGGCGCTGCTCACCGACGACGTGACGGCGGTCTCGGACGGCGCCGGACTGGGCAAGCGGCTGCTGCAGTACAAGACGCGCGAGCGGGTCGCCTCCTACGTGCGGGCCGGCTTCAAGCCCACGCCGGCGAAGCGGCGGCTGGCCGGCGGCTCGCCCGCGATCCATATCGCGCTGGTCAACGGTTCCCCGGCCGTCCTCGCCGTGGTCGACGACCGGGTCGTGGGCGCCGTGGCGTTCGAGGTCAGCGACGGCAAGATCGCGTCCCTGCGCGGCATCGCCGCCGCGGACCGGCTCGCGCGCCTCAACCAGGCCTGGCGGCAGCACGAACCCGACGCGCCGGTCATCAACGCATGGTGACCAGAGCCACCGGAATCCAGTGACCTGAGTCAGAGCGAGGACGGCACCCCTTCGGTCCCCGCGCTGCACAGCAGCAGGGGGCCGAAGCGCGTCGGTCTCCCGAATCAGACTCGGCCATGCAGTCCGGATCCCCGATGGCCGGCTATCGGTCGACACAGTGGCCAACCACGAATCGTCACGGAGGGCTGACCAGGGCGGATCCGAGCGCCCCTGGCCACCTATCGCTCGAAGTCACAGTTCGGACGACGCCCGGCAACACCCGTGTTGTCCTTTGCCGGCGAACCTTGAGCGCCTGCCACCGAACCTTGATGAATGCGAGTTCGTGTTTCCGAAGCTTGAGCGCGCTGGTCAGAGGGCCCGGCAGGATGCCATCAGCACCCCCGGGGCCACGGCCGCCGATCCGCCGCAGCCAGGGGGCGGGGCGTGGAGGAGAGCCGGCATCGCGCCGAAGGCCACCGCCGGTAGCCACGCAGCGCGAAGGTGCGGCGGACCGGGCGCCGACGCCATTGTTACGGTCGCTGGATGGAGAGCTGGGACGAGGGCGACGTACGCGCTCGGATACGGGAGATGGCGGCACGGGACCCGGAGCGGTCGCGCTTCGGGGCGGACACACACCGGTACGAGCTGGCGCCGGCGCTGCCGAAGGCGGAGATCAGAGCGTTCGAGGAAACCCACGGCATCGATCTGCCGGCGGAGTACCGGTCCTTCGTCGCGGAGGTAGGCAACGGCCCCGCCGGTCCCGGCCACGGATTGATGCCGTTGACCGTCCCCCACCCGGAGGTCGGCGAGGAGTGGGCCGCGGACGACGAGTGGGAAGAAGACCGGCTGCCGGGCCGACTCGCCGAGCTGTTTCCCCTCACCGAACCCCTACCCGGCCGGATCGGCACATCGGCCGGTGAGCTGACCCGGGGCACGCTCATGCTGGCCGACGAGGGCTGCGGCATCTACGTCAGGCTGATCCTGAACGGCCTGCGAGAGGGCGAGGTTTGGACAATTGACCCGGACTGGGGCGGCTTCGTCCCGGTGAGCCCCGGTTTTCGCACCTGGTACACCGAGTGGCTGCAGCGCCCGTGAACGCGCCTCGCGTCCGTTCGGATCAATCCCTCGACCATAGATGAAGCCACATCACGAGTAATTGACCCAGTCCACTCAAACTTGGATGGCACACGCTCAACTTTCGCTGGCACTGGAGTGCGCACCGACCGGGTGGTGCAGGCATCCTTGAAGCTGGTGCTGGAGCCGATTTTCGAGGCGGATTTCCTCCCGTGTTCCTACGGGTTCCGCCCGAACCGCCGGGCTCATGACGCGGTGGCAGAGGTGCGTCTGCTCACGTCCAAGAAGTACGAGTTGGTCGTGGAAGGCGACATCAAAGCCTGCTTCGACGAGATCTCGCACACCGCTCTCATGGAGCGGGTGCGGGCACGCGTCGGGGACAAACGCGTCCTGGCCCTGGTGAAGGCGTTCCTCAAGGCGGGCATCCTCAGCGAGGACGGTCTGCTGAGGGACAACGACACCGGCACCCCGCAGGGCTCGATCCTCTCGCCGTTGCTCAGCAACGTCGCTCTCTCAGTCCTGGACGAGCACATCGCCCAGGCGCCGGGAGGCGCCGGAACTGATCTCAACGAGCGCCGCAGGCGCCGACGCCGAGGTCTGCCCAACTACCGGCTGGTCCGGTACGCGGACGACTGGTGCCTGATGGTGCACGGCACCAAGGCAGACGCCGAAACGCTACGCGAAGAGATCGCGGAAGTCCTCACCACGATGGGCCTGCGCCTGTCACCGGAGAAGACTCTGATCACCCACATCGAGCAGGGCCTGGACTTCCTCGGCTGGCACATCCAGCGCCACCGAAAGCCAGGTACCAACCGGTACTACGTCTACACCTACCCAGCCAAGAAGGCCCTGCGGGCCGTCATGGCCAAGGTCAAGACGCTGTGCCGGGAGGTCGGCACGAACCAGCCGCTCGACGCCCTGCTTGCCCGGATCAATCCGGCAGTGCGGGGCTGGTGCGCCTACTTCCGGCCCGGGGTGTCCTTCGCGACCTTCTCCTACCTGCGCAACTACATGTGGCACACGGTCTGGAGATGGGTCCAGCGCAAGCACCCGAAGACGGGCCGGAAGAAGATCTTCAGCCGCTACTGCGGCCGTAGATCATGGTGGACCGGGGACACCCGGGAGTTGTTCAACCCGATCACGGTAGGCACCACTCGCTACCGCTACCGGGGCCTGATGATTCCCACTCCCTGGGACGCCACGGGATGAGAACAACCACCACGAACCCCCTCGGGGCTTGTGGAGAGCCGAGTGCGGTGCCAAGTCGCATGCCCGGTTCGGGAAGCGGCTCCGGGGAAACCGGCCGGTCGAAAGACCGGAACCGCGCCCCGGGCCGACTTCACCACGTGTGACCGGGATTTCTACTTTGCGGACGGGGCCTCCACCTTGCGGATCTTGATCGTGTAACGCTGAGTTGCGATCCAGTTCGGAGATCGCGTCCCTTGCGGGAAGCCGGTCTGCTGCTGTGGGTACGTGAGACAAGCTCCGGAGGCGGTGATCGCGTCGGACGTGTGCGGGCTGGAGGAGCTGGTCGCGCAGTTCCACGAGGACGGGGAGACTCCGGGCCTGCTGCGGCTCGGGGCGGAGTGGCCGCGTCGGCCGTCCAGCGCGACCCCTACACCATCCTCAACTACCTGGGTGCGGCCCTGCCCGTGCTGATCGACTGGTCAGGCCGGTATCAGCACCTGCACGAGGCTCGCGCGGCTCTGGCGTACCCGATTGTTGTCCGCGCCGAGGCCGACCACCGCACGATGGCGCCGTGGACCCGCGCTGCCGAGCACGAGCTCAAGCAGACGGCGTGACCGAAGTCCACACCCCGAACCACTGCTCGGCGCCGTACTCCTCGTACCGCTCCACCTCGGTGAACCCCAGCTTTGCCGCGAGGCGCATCGAGCGCTCGTTGGCGGTCTGGGTGCGGAGCACCACCGCCTCGCCGGGAAGCGCGTCGGCGAACCAGTCGAGTGCCGCTGCGCACGCCTCGGTGGCGTACCCGTATCCCCACACCTGCGGCAGGAGCATGTAGCCGAGCTCGGTCTTCCCGACGTCCGGACGGACGTGCCCCGGACGCTCTGCGTGCGGATCGAGCATGATCGCTCCGATCATCGCTCCGCCGAGATCGATCACGAAGAAGCCGGGGCGCCGCCCGGGTACCTCGGGCACCGCGCGTTCGAGCTCGGCACGCGGTCGAGGGCCACCGAGGTAAGTGCCCACCTCTGGAGAGGCGTTCAGCTCGATGGCCGCCACACGGTCCCGGGCTTCGGACTCGCGAAGTACGAGCCGCTCGGTCTTGATCGGGGCAGGTGGCCAGGCGAGGGCTATGGGGTCATTCATGCCGGCCAACCTAGCCAGCAGGCTCAGAAACGATCAAGACGCGCGAGCCGATCGACCCACCGGCCCGCGGCCTCACCCTCACCAACGGGGCCGGGCACGACAAGCCAAACATCCCTCCTCACCGATTGGCGTCCACTCCGTGTCCCACTCTGCGCTCGTGCGCTCGAACCCACGCCCCCACCCCCCGATATCCCGACCGCACACCCGCAAGCTCACCGCACTGCGCCTTCGGAAATCGCGAACTTGCGGCGGAGTGGGGGTGCCGGTAAGAACCGTGCCAACGAGCCGTCAGCCCCGCTGGGCACGGAATAAGCCAGCAGGATCGTCACCAGCCGCAAACGGCGGTGATCTTGCGAGGGCGTCACCTTGTGGGTGAGTCCGGGGCCGTACGGCTGCGGTGGGTGAAGCCCCGCGAGGACGATTGACGATCGTGGCCCGTACCCCGTTGGACCTGGATGAACTGGTCGAGCACTGGACGCTGCTGAAGGACGAGCAGGCGCTCGTGTCCGGCAAGCGCGGGGCGACGCGACTGGGCGCGGACACCGACGAACAGGAGCCAGCCGGGTGTCCATGAACTCGCGCCCACGGCCGTCGATGCGAAGTCGGCGTTAAGCCCTGGAGCCGGTTCTACGATGGGTCGGTAACCGAGACACTGCCCCCTTGAACAGCTACTGCTGGCCGAAGCCGCGGAGCCGCCCCAGGACGCTGAGCCCCGAGACCGGGTGTGGGATATGGCGGTCCGAGCCAGCCCCACCCTCTTCGACGGGCCTGTGGTGGCGTGCCACGGCCGGGGTCTACTACGGCTATGCCCGAGCGCATGGGATTGGGGATGTCTGCGTAGCGGGTTACTCGCCGCTGCCCTTCACTGGAGTACAGCCCTGACGGGCGATGCGATCGCGGACGATGTCGAGGGTGGTCACGGCCTGCTCCCTGACGGTGAGATCGTTCTCGGTCTCGCTCACGTACGTCAGCAGGGGCACAAGCTGAGGCCATTTCAGAAGGGAAGCAGCGAGCAGGGCGTTCCGCCGGACCAGCGGCTCGGGGTCGTGAAGTGCCCAACGCAGCAGTCCGTACGAGACACTGTCGAACTCCCTTCCCGCGTAGTTGACACCCAGCCTGCGCAGAGCACTCATGAGAGCCACATCGTCGCGGGTGTTCGCCATCAACTGCGTCAGGGAATGGTCGGAGTGAAGGGGCAGTTCACCGCGCAGCCAGTCGGCGAACGACTCTGGATCGTCTCCTTCGACCGCCAGATAGTCCACCTGGAAGCGCTGGTCTTCAATCCAGTGGACCACCACTGTTTCGACCTCATCGGTGTCCTCGGGACTGTCGGCGTCGACAAGCCCGAGAACCCACGCCAGTTCCTCAACGGGCCCATCGGGCATATTCACCTCCGCAGGTGTCCAGCCCTGCTCCTCGGCGAAAGCCTGGATGTCCTCTCGTCCGAACGGTCCGCGGGGAATGACCTGGATGAGGGGCCTCATGTCACACTCTCCTGTTGCCTACACGTCATGGAACCCAGAACCCCCCGACGGTCTGCATCCAGCCGGGCCCAGGCGCGCTGGGGTGTCGATTGCACCGCCAGGCGACAGATAGCGTACGGCGTCCCGCAGGACCCAAATCGCCGACATGTTCGGCGTACCAAGGTCGACCGTGTACGGGCACCTCGACAAGACCGAGACTGTGCCCCGCCAACCGAAGAAGATCACAGTCACGAAACCCTGACCGGTCGTTTGCGGCTGGTGACGATCCTGCTGGCTTATTCCGTGCCCAGCGGGGCTGACGGCTCGTTGGGCAGGACAGCAGCGGCCGTCTTGGCGTTCCCGGTCGCGGGTGGGGTGTGGAATGTCGATGCAGCCGAGGCCGTGGCCGAAGGTGCCTGAGCTGACCGCGCAGGTGGCGCGGGCGGTGGCGGCACGGGGCCCGTACCCGTTGGCGATGCGGGTCCGTGACGAGCTGGGCGAGTTGTTCGCGGACGCCGAGTTCACCGAGGCGTTCGAAGCCAGAGGACGGCCAGGCTGGTCACCAGGCCAGCTCGCGCTGGTGACGGTGTTGCAGTTCGCCGAGAACCTCACCGACCGGGCGGCAGTGCATCGGGTGCGGTACGGCATGGACCTGAAATACGCGCTCGGCCTGGAGCTGGATGATCCCGGGTTCGACGCCTCGGTGCTGTCCGAGTTCCGCACGCGGTTGGTCAAGCACGGGATGGAGGAGAAGGTGCTCGACCTGCTGCTGACCGCGCTCAAGGACCGGGGCCTGGTGAAGGCGGGAGGCAGGCAACGCACTGACTCCACGCGCGTGTTGGCGGCAGTACGCGATCTGAACAGGCTGGAGCTGGCCGGGGAGACGCTGCGGGCCGCGCTGGAGGCGCTGGCCTGCGCGGCCCCGGACTGGCTGACCCAGGCGGTGCCCGTTCGGGAATGGGCCGAATGCTACGGCCCGCGGATTCACTCCTGGCATCCGCCCGCTTCCACGAGCAAGCGCGAGGAGATGGCCTTGGTCTACGGCCGGGACGGGTTCGCGCTGCTGGAGGCGGTGCACGCCCCTGACGCCCCGGCCTGGCTGCGTGAGCTCCCAGCGGTGCAGGTCCTGCGCACGATATGGGTGCAGAACTACCACCGCGCCGTGACCGAGGCCGGGGCGGAGGTGAAGCGGCGGGAGAGCAAAGACCTCCCGCCCGGCAGACTGCGGCTGGCCTCCCCGTACGACACGGACGCACGCTACGGCCTCAAACAGGGCTCCTGGTGGACCGGCTACAAGATCCACATCAGTGAGTCCTGCGACGAAACTGATGACCAGGACGCGCCCACCGGCCAGGCGACGATCCCTGGAGCCGACGGACCGCCGCCACGCTTGATCACCAGCATCGCGACCACCGACGCCACAGTGACCGACGCGGAAATGACTGAACCGGTCCATCACATGCTTGCCGGCCGCGGTCTTCTGCCCGCCGAGCACTTCCTCGATTCCGGTTATGCCTCCGCCGAGTTGATCGTGGGGATGAAGAAGAACTTCGGGGTCACCCTGGTCACCCCGGTCCTGCTGAACAGCTCACCCCAGGCACGTGCCGGCGCCGGATTCGACCGCACCGCGTTCACCATCGACTGGGAGAAGCGGCAGGCCACCTGCCCACGCGGGGACACCAGCACCTGGTGGAGCCCCGCGACCCAGCGCGGGACCAAGGCCATCGTCATCAAATTCGACAAGGAGACATGTCGCCCCTGCCCGGTGCGAGACCAGTGCACCCGCTCGAAGACCGGCGGTCGGACCCTCTCCCTGCAACCCCGCGAGCTGCGAGAAGTCCTCGACCATGCCCGCCTCCAGCAGTCCGACGAGCAGTGGCGAGCCAAGTACGGAACCCGCGCGGGCGTCGAGGGAACCATCCACCAGGCCGTCGCGGTCACCGGGATGAGACGTGCCCGCTACCTCGGCCTCCAGAAGACCCACCTGGAGCACGTCCTCTCCGCCGTTGCGCTCAACCTCATCCGCCTCGATGCCTGGTGGAACGGCCACCCGCTCGACCGCACCCGCGTCAGCCACCTTGCCCGCCTCGACCTCTCCCTCGCCGCGTGACCGAATAAGCCAGCAGGATCGTCACCAGCCGCAAACGGTGGTGATCTTGCGATGGCGTCACCCGTGTGGTGATTCCGAGGCCATACGGCTGCGGTGGGTGAAGCCCCGCGAGGACGATCGACGATCGTGGCCCGTACCCCGTTGAACCTGGATGAACTGGTCGAGCACTGGACGCTACTGAAGGACGAGCGGGCGCTCGGGTCCGGCAAGCGCGGTACAACGTGACTGGGCTTCGCCGTGCTGCTGAAGTGCTACACGCAGTACGGCCGGTTTCCCCGGGGCCGGACAGAGCTGCCCGGTGGGGCCCTGGAGTTCGTCGCCCGGCAGGTAGAGGCCCCGGCCCCGCCCCGGCACCAGGTCGCTCGGGCCTCCCCGGACCCGTGGCACCCCGAGCGAGCCGGCGGAAAGACGACGAAACACAGCACCGACGGAGGGGCGGCCGGATCATCGGCCGCCCCCTCAACGTGCGCCCATGGCCCCGTGGCCCGCGCGGACTCGCCGCGAAGGGCCTACACGTGCTCTGACCTGCGGTTCGTAGGGCCTGCGAAGGACCTTCGCGAGGGTCGAGACGTGAAGACTGATTCCTTGGAGGGGAACGGGGGAAGGACGGCATATCTGGCCTCGGTCTCCTATCCCTGACCCACGGTGCAAGGTAGAGCCACATCCGCTACCGCGTCCGGCGACGTGCGGCGGGGTCGCGCTGCCGCCCTCCGCGTCGTGGGTGAGAGCGGAGTGCCGTCGGCAGGTCTTCAGGGGGTGGCTGACCGTCGGGTGTCCTGCAGCCGGCCGAACGAGATGCGCCAGGCGAAGGTCAGGGCGGTGAGGCCGGAGGCCAAGAGGGCTGGCCCGAGGAGCCAGAGCGGGGACCAGCGCTGATGGAGCATGAAGCTGGAGGAGGCCGTCAGCCCGATCGTGAAGAGCGGCACGATCCAGGAGAACGGAAGGGTTCCGAGCTGGCGGCCCCCGAAGGCGCTCGCCAAGTTCAGGTGCATGAACACGTTGATGGGGACGAAGAACCACAGGACCCATCCGTCGTCCCCGATGTTGGTGGTGAGTGCGACAGCACCGGGGGCGGCCGCGACCAGGGCCAGGTGGCAGGGACCAAGGAAGATGGCGGCTTCCAGGGCCCGGGGGGCCAGGCGTCCGCGCGCTCTGCCGCCGGTTATCCGCCGTCCATGACCCGGATGATGGTCTTGCCACGGGCGTGGCGGCCGGGGGCGAACGCGGCGGGTGCCTCGGCCAGCTCCCTGACCTCGCCGACGATCGGCTCGAGCCGTCCGTCCCTGAGCCGCTGGACCAGGTCCGCGAGCCGGGCACGGTCGGGCTCGACGACGAAGAAGACGGCCCGGCCGTCCCGCGGACGGACCTCGGGCGGCGAGGCGATGGTGACCAGCGTGCCCCCGGCCCGCACCAGCGGGGCCGAGCGCTCCTGGACCTCGCCGCCGATCACGTCGAGGACCAGATCGACCTCCCCGACACCCTCCAGCCGATCGGCCTGCAGATCCACGAAGGCATCCACGCCCAGCCCGACAGCGGTGTCCCGGTCGCCGGCCCGGCCCGTGCCGATCACCCGCGCCCCCGCCTCACGCGCGAGCTGCACCGCGATCGACCCCACACCGCCCGCGACCCCGTGGACCAGGACGGTCTGCCCCGCGGTAAGCCGGCCGTGGTCGAACAGGGCCTGCCAGGCGGTCAGCCCCGAGATCGGCAGTGCGGCGGCCGCCGTGTGGTCGACGTCCGCCGGAAGCGGGGCCAGATTGCGAGCCTCCACCGCGGTGTACTCGGCCAGCGAGCCGTCCCGGGTCCAGTCGGCCAGCCCGAACACCCGCTGGCCCACCGAGAGACCGGTGGTGCCGTACCCGAGTTCGGCAACGACGCCCGACAGCTCGTGTCCAGGCACGCTCGGCGTCCGGTCGCGCCCGGCGCGATCCGTCCACGTTCCTGGCCAGGCGAGTTCCCCCGGGGTGAACCCAGCGGCATGCACGCGCACGATGACGTCGTTCTCGGCGAGGTGGGGGTAGGGCACCTCCGTCAGCGACATTCCCTCGACACCGGCGGCGCGGTCTCGAACGGCGACGGCCTGCATGCCAGGTCCTCTCTCCCGTGGTGATTCAGGCTTCGCCCCCTTCGAGCGATCGGAAACAGGCTGCCACGAACTCCTGCAGCCCGCCTGCTGCCGATCGAAGCCAGCCCTGGGTCAGGCCCCCGCGATATTCCTGCCCGGCATCGGCTCCGCGAGTGCTGTCTGCCATTCAGGCGCACCGAAGGCGTCCGCGAAGTACTGCGTCTCGTGCACCACATGCCCGTGGGCAAATTCCATGATGCTCACTGAGTAGGTGGGCACCCCGTCGTATGTGATGACGCACTCGCTCACCCACAGATCCCCGCTGCCAGCGATCCGGTGGACAGTGAAGTGCAGCGACGTCGACGTCATCGAGTTCCTGCGGCGAGCCGGGCTCGATGACCCGGGTCCCCTTCTCGACGACGCCTCATGGGTGGAGTGGTGCGGGGGTCGGCCACACGGGTGAGCCGCCGCGCGGAAGGCTCTCCAGAGAAGTGGTCGGCGTCCGGCGAGCTCACCAAACGTCCCCTGGTCTCCCAGGTCAGGGCCCTGCGGAGCCGTCCTCGGCGATGGCTTCCGGTGCGACCGGAAGCGCGACGTGAGGCGCGACCAGGAGTGCGACCAGAGACGCGACCTCGGGCCCTTACGATGATCATCGTGACCGCCCGCCGCACTCTTGGCTCAGGCCCCGAGGCTCCCGCTCATCGCGTCCGCACCGCCGAGGCCGACCTTCTCGACGCAATGCCCGGCGTCCATCTCCCAGACCTCAGCGAGTTGCGGGCCCGTGGCGTACTTGGAGCCCCCATCCCGGCCCCGCAGAGCCCACGACGCACTCTCGGAACCGGCCGCACCGACGACGCACCATCCGATTCCTCGCCGTCATGAGTCACGACGACGACTGCAGGCCCCGGTTGTCGAGCAGGGCCTGACGCCGGTCACACGGGCCAGCAGCTCCTGGCTGATCGGGCGGTTCAGAACCTCGATGATCTCGTTCGGCTGCATGGTTCGGTTTCTCCTTCTCAGCGCAGTTGCTCGGCCAGTCCGACGATGATGCCCTCCGGGCCGCGGATGTAGCAGAGCAGATAGCTGTCCTCGAACCGGGCGATCTCGCCGACGAGTTCGGCGCCGTGAGGGCGCAGGCGGGCAACGGTGTCCTCGATGTCGTCGACGGCGAACATGACGCGGTGCGTGCCCAGAATGTTGTGCGGCCGGTTGCGCGGCCCGGCGCTGATCGCCGCGGGGCTGCGATACTTCGCCAGCTCGAGCCGGCTGTGACCGTCCGGGGTCCGGACCATCGCGATGTCACAGCGGACGCCGTCGAGTCCGGTGCACTGGTCGGCGAAGAGGCCCTCGACCTCCGCCCTGCCCTCCAGCTCCATACCGAGTTCCACGAAGAACGCGATGGCGGCATCCATGTCCTCGACGACGATGCCGACGTTGTCCATCCGCTGAATCGCCATGCTGGTTTCTCCTTCTTCCTCGTGCGGCCGGTGGTGGCCGCTGATGTTCCCTGGGACGGAGCCGGTGGCACGTTCTCGACATCCGCAGACCGCCGAACTCCGAAAAATCTGGATCGCGCCTCAGCACCGCTGCAGCAGACCCGCGAGCCAGGCGCCACCACCGAGGGCGAGTGCGGCGCAGGTGGCCGCTCCCATGAAGACGATCAGCCCCAGCGTGCCGTCCCCGCTTTTCAATGTTTCCTCGACGATTCGCAGCGTGCGCGCTTGAGCATTGCGCCTCCCCAATTGATTCACGGTGCCGGGTCACCCTTGGCGGGTGGAGTTCCCTGTGCCGCTCGCCCTCGCCGCACTCGTCCGGGCCTCGCCGCGCGGCGCCGGCGCGAGCTGGGGGCCGCGCTGACCCCCGGCGGGCCCGAGCATCCGTGGACGGGAATGCAGATCAGTGCTGGATGGGGCTCTGGGAACAAGCTCCGGTACGTCACCGTCCAGCCGAACCTCGTCGCCGAGGTACGCGCTGACACAGCGGTAGACCGCGGCCGGCACCGGCACCCAGTGCGCTACCTGCGTATTCGGGATGACCTCACCCCTGGCGACATCGCGGCGGCGGGGTGACCGATGCGTCGGCGCCTGATGTCTCATGAGACATCAGGCAGTCTGGAGAACGACGGTCACAGGACCGTGCTGCGCCGCACTGACGACACCGTGTTCCTGTACGCCCGGTCCGGCAGGGTTGTCAGGAGCAGGTGGACGACTGGCTCCGTCAGCTCGGTCCGGACGCCGGCCTGACTGGCATGGAGGCCTTGGTGGAGCGCTACCGGGCCACGACCGCGCCGACGGCGTAGCCCGCAGAACAAGCGTCTGGTCCCCGGCAGGGGTCCAGAACTGGCAACCTCGCGTAATCGGGAGTCGCCTATTCAGCAGCATGTGGAGGCTCGTGCTCACCGTGAGTGGTCGCCGGGGGCATGGTGGTGCCAGGTTCCTCCAGCCTCGGCAGCGAGTAGAGCTCGCCGAACGCGGCCTGGCCGGCCAGATCGCGCACAAGGGCGAGAAGGCACCGGTCCAGGCCAGCCGCCGCTGGCATGTCGAGCGCACCCATGCCTGGCAGAACGCCTTTCACCGGCTCGCTCGCTGCTACGAGCGCCGTGTCCCCGTGATACACGCCTTCTTCGACCTCGCCGGCACGATCATCACCGCCCGCAGCCTGATCCGCCGCGCCCAAACCGCCGCCCGTGAGCGCCCACATATCCGCACAATCCCAATCCTCTCGTCCTGGATCGCGATGAGGCGCAACACACGGTCCGCGCCGACCCGAACGAGGCCCAGATGAGGCACTGCAGAAACCAGGTTGGGACAATCTCGATAGCATCCTGGCCATGAAGTGGATCCCGCTCAGTGAACATCCGGAGGAGATTGCACGCGGAGCCGTCTTCCAACTCCCGGCCCGGTGGCCGTACGAGGAGACTGTCGAGTTCATGCTCGCGGAGCTGCCACCCGGTGCCGACGATCGAATGGGTCTCATCGTGACCACCGGCTACAAGGCCGGGCTGTGGGTGGCGTCCCTGCCGGACGAGGCGTATGCGGCGGGGCGGCCATGGGCGCTGTCCGCCTCGTGGCTGCGCGACAACTGGACGGCAAAGGTATACGTGGAGACCGACCTCGAGAAGATTCTGGTCTGCACCAACTACTCGCCGTCGCAGCAGCACGGATAGTCATGAGCTGCCGACAGGTCTCCCCGGTGATCACAGAACGTGGCAACTCCGTGATCACGGAACCTGTGCCTGCCCCATCTGCCCACCGGCCCACCCCCGGCACCCATCTGCGCGACCTCTTTAGGCGCTGGTGCCGTCGGACGTGGTCAACGGTGGTCGCGTCGGCGAGGCAGGAGCTGGGAGTCTGGTTTCACCGCCGTACAGGGCGAGGCACTTGCCGTATTGGGTATGGAGCCTCGCGATCTGTTCACTGCTGCAGCGTTGGCCGGTGGCGGCTTCGAGGAGCTGGTCATATTGCGACAGGCCCAGCAACTGATCGCTGAGGGCAAAGGCGGAGCGGATGGGGCGGCGAACCCACCAGGAGCGGATCCACTCGGCGGGGCGACGAATCAGGGTGTCGGAATAACCGCTGACGTCGAGGGGGTTGGCCGCCGCTCGGACCGCGTCGGGGACGATGTCGAGGACCTGGTCGATGGCGCCGTGCGGTGGGGCTCCGTTGGCCTCGGCACGCAGGGCTGTCAGGGCGTCGGCCAGCCGCCGTCGGGCATCACGCGCGTCACGAAGGGTGGCGCTGCCCCCCAGAGCGTGTTGGAAGGATGCCAGGTCCCGTCGGAGCTTGCGGTGGGAGCGGCGCAGGTCGTCGATGGCGCCAGCGATATTGCCGTTGGAGCGCAGATGGTCGAGGAAGAGACTCAGAGCGGGCGGTAAGTAGAGCGGAAGGGGCCGCTCATTCTCATAGACCTCGCTGACCGAGCAGTGAAAGGCTTCGCCGACGGCGCTGTAGACGCGTTCCTGGACAGAGTTCCGAATGTGGTTGGTCAGCAGATGGTAGGTGGGCAGCCTTCGCAGAGACGGAATGAAGGGCAGCCCGAGGTGCGCGGCGGTTCGCCAGTAGACGAAGGTGCGCAGGTGGGAGACCCCGCCGATGAGCCCGCCGCTGTGGAAGCGGCCGATCTCCTCAAGCAGCTCGAACCCGAGGGTTCCAACTGGGTCAGCCCGCAGCTCATCCTCATGCCCGAAGAGCCCTCTTCCGTGGATCGGGGAGCCTTCGAGTTCACCGCGGAGCGCTCCGAGGAATGTTCGGCGCTCATCCGAACCGTGGTGCTGCTCGTGGGCAAGGGTGGCTCTAACACTCTCGCCCACATAGTCGGGGGACGCATGCCAACCGAGCTCTAGCTCCCGGTCCGCGGTGACATCGGCAAGGAATTGGGTCAATTCATCCGATACCGACAATGCGAGCGTCCGAGTGTCGAGGGGGTTGAGGATTCCCCGCTCGAACAGGACCCGCCGCAGGGTCAAGGAAGCCTCGTCCGCGGGCTTCCCGGAGTCGAGTACATACACCCGGTCGTAGAGGAGGATTGCGTCGAGGAGCGTCGACAGGTGGATCAGACGTTCCTCGGTGGTTGGCTGCCAAAAGATGTGGGGCCCCTCTTCGATGTACAAGCCCTCAGGCGGGATGTGTCCCCGATATCCGGCAGGGACCCCCTCCAGCAGACGCGATGCCTCGCATACCATCGTCTGGTCGATCAGCACCGCGCTTCGTCCCGTGCCCGATATACCCATTGCAGCCTCTCCTCGGTTTCCTGGCGACAGTACCGGCGGGAATGACCAGCAGGCTTGAGAACCGCGCTCGCTCAAGCTGCTTGGCTACATCAGAAGCGGTGTGCGTTGTGTGTCCACCCCGGGGGCTGGCCGAGCCCTGATGGGGATCACCGAATTTCCCCAGGCTCAACTTGGTTCCCCACCTGGTTCAGCAGTGGATCAGAGGTCCGGGGCCGCCCGCTATGCCAGGCAGGAGGCCCCGTCCGATCGAACATCCCAGGTCAGCCAGCAGTGCTGGTGTCATGTGGGTCGAAAAGTCACAACACCTGCCAACCCGGACGCTCAACCCCGCCAACTCAAGCGCTCACCCGCCAAGTGAAACGCTCAGTCACAGCCGGGGACCAGACGCTTGTACGGGAGCCGCAGTTACAGCTCGATGTCGCCGTTGCCCAGATCCCGGCAGGGTCGGTGGCCAGCACGTCTGCCCGCCAGGTGCCGTCGGGGCCTGGGCCGTCGGCGCGGGCGCCGGCTTCCCGTGCGGCGCCC